>NZ_LATC01000026.1:0-53217 GCF_001414075.1 Mycobacterium sp. UM_11
CACCGTGTCCCCGCACTGATCGGCCACCGCCGGATACGGCCGATCCGTCGGCAACTCCACACGTTCGGGAATCCCGGCCAGCGCATCCTGCCAATACGCCAACTGGCGGGCGATCGGACCGCAGCCATCCTCAAGGTCACCAAACTGTGCCCGCTGCCACAACGTGTAATCCGCGTACTGCACCGGCAAATCAGCCCAATCGGGGGCGTGGCCCTGCCGTCGCGCCTCATACGCCGCGCTGAGGTCCCGAACCATCGGCGCCAGCGACAACGCATCAAAGGCGATGTGGTGTAGGACGATTCCCACCACATGCTGGCCTGCACCGACCGAGTACACGCGCACACGAATCGGGATGTCCGTCGACAGGTCGAACCGATAGCCGGCGAGCGCGATCAACTCGGCGGTCACTTCGTCCTTCGGCAACGGCACCACCGCCGCATCCCCGCGATGCCACATGCCGCGTTCGGCCGGCAGCACCCGCTGGAACGGGACACCGCCAGTGTCCGGAAACACGGTTCGCAGGGATTCGTGGCGCTCGATGACATCGTCGAGCGCACCAGCCAGCGCCTCGAGATCCAACGGCCCGCTGATTTGCAACGCGGTGGGCATGTTGTAGGTGGCGGCGCGGTCCTGCCAGTGCGCCAGGAACCAAAGTCGGCTCTGGGCAAACGACAACGGAATCACGGACGGCCGGTCGCCCGCCACCAACGGTTGACGCGCGGTCCCGTCCTCGGCGAGGTGGGGTGCCAACAGCGAGACCGTGGGCGCGTCAAACAGGGTGCGCAACGAAAGGCGGGCATTCAACGACTTGTTGACGGCGGTGACGAGACGCATAGCCGACAGCGAGTCGCCGCCCAGGTCGAAGAACGACTCATCGACGCCGACCCGCTCGAGCCCCAGCACCTGGGCGTAGGCGTCGGCCAGCACCTCTTCCACGGCGGTGGCCGGTGCGCGAAATCTATTGGCATCGGCTAGTTCCGGTGCCGGCAGCGCCCGGGTGTCGAGCTTGCCGTTGACCGTCAGCGGCAGCGCCTGCAACACGACGATGGCCGCGGGGACCATGTAGCCGGGCAGCCGCTCGGCCAGCTCGGCGCGCGCGGCGTCTGGGTCGATTGTCCCGGTGACGTAGCCGACCAGGCGCTGGGCCCCGGGTTGGTCTTCGCGGGCGATCACGGCCGCCTGATCGACGCCGTCCAGCCCCGCCAGCGCGGCCCGAATCTCGCCGAGTTCGACTCGGTAGCCACGGATCTTGACCTGCTCGTCGGCGCGACCGAGGTAGTGCAGCTGCCCGTCGCTGCCCCAGCGCACCAGGTCCCCGGTGCGGTACATCCGGGTTCCGGGTGGCCCGAACGGGCAGGCGACAAAGCGTGACGCCGTGAGGCCCGTCCGGCGCCAATAGCCGACGCCCACACCACGGCCCGCCACATACAACTCGCCGACCACGTCGACCGGCACCGGCCGTAGCCAGCCGTCGAGGACGAACAGCGCCGCCCCCGGCACCGGCGCGCCGATCGGCGGCGCACCCGAGCCCGGCGCCAGCGGCGCGCTCCTGGACGCGCACACCGTGGTCTCGGTGGGGCCGTAGCCGTTCACCATTTCCCGTCCCGGCGCCCACTGGTCCACGATCTCGCCCGGGCATGCCTCGCCGGCGACCAATAGCGTTGCCGACGCCAAACTTTCGGAGGGCAGAACCGCCAAGGCGGAGGGGGTTTGACTCAACACGTCGACCCGCTCGGCCTCCAGCAGGGCTCGGAGCTCGTCCGGTGAGCCGGCCACCGATTCGGGGACCACCACCAGCCGCCCCCCGAACAACAGCGCACTCCAGATCTCTTCCACCGAGGCGTCGAACGCCAACGAATGCCACTGCGCCCACGCCCGTCCCGGGTGATCCGAGTAGAGCGATCGCAAGAGCTGCGTCACGTTCTGATGAGTGACCGCAACACCCTTCGGCTCGCCAGAGGTCCCGGAGGTGTAGATGAGATACGCGACATCGTCGGCCGAGGGCGCGGACAACGGGGTGGCGGTCCGGGCCTCCACCGCCGGATCGGCGACGTCGATGACGGTCACCGCGCGCCCGTCCACCCGCGGCCGCAACTCCGTGGTCGTCAGGACGGCGACGGGGCCGGCGTCGGCCAGCATGAACCCGATTCGGGCCTGCGGCAGACCAGGATCGATCGGCAGGTACGCCGCACCGGTTTTGAGTACCGCAAGCATCGCCGTGACCGCGTCGGCGCACCGGGGCAACAGCAGTGCGACGCACCCGCCGGGCCGGGCCCCGCGTTCAATCAGACGGTGCGCCAATCGGTTAGCGGCCTCGTCGAGCTGCCGATAGGTCATCGAGCGGCCGTCGAAGGTCACCGCCACCGCCTCCGGGGCCCGCGCCACCTGGCCGGCGCACAACTCCGGAATCGTCGCCGGCACCGCGGGCCGGGTCAACACCGCCCGGTTGCCCCAGCCGTCCAGGCGCGCGGCCTCCTCGGCGTTGGATGGGTCGATCGAAAGCAGACCGCGCGCCGGGTCGGCGGTCATCGCCGCCAGCACCCGCCGCAGCCGCTCCGCGATGTCCGAGACGGCAAAGTCCGGGAATTGTTGTCCGGCGCCTTCGATGCCGAACAACAGGTGGTCACCGACGGCGGAAAAGAACAATCCCAAGCCGTCGGCGAGGCCCGAATTGGTGTACGACGCCGACGCCGACAGGCCGGCGAAGTCCAGCGCCATCGCAGCGGGAAGGAAGTTGATGCTCACTCGCTGGGTGAACTGACGGGGATCCCCGGGCCGGGCTTTGCGTTCCAGCGCGCCTACCGGAAAGCGCTGATGCCGCAGTGCTTCCCGAATTCTGGTGTCAACATGGCGACAGAAATCGCTCACCGTTGCTTCCGGCGCAACGTTCAAGATCAGCGGAACGACCCCGGAGAGCATTCCGGGAAGGGTCTTGGACTCCGGGGAAACCCGCCTACTCACCGGGAAGTCGAGCACCACCTCCGAGCGGTCGCCGCACCACGCGCGCATCAACAGGGCGCACGCGGCCGTGATCACCGACGAGCGGGGCATATCCCACGCGTGCGACAGCTCGTCGACGCGGCGGAGGACCACCGGATCGAGCGCAACCGGGGCGGAAGACCGGTATGGGCCGCGCTCATCGCCGTCGCGCGCGAGCCTATCGAAAACCGTTGTCGTTGGCAGGTGTTCAGCCCAATAGTCCCGATCCTCCAGGTAATCGGTCGAGGCCTCGTATTCCGCCTCGGACCTGACCAAGTCCTCGAGCGAGCCGAAGAACGCCGGTGGCATCGGTGCACCCGCCATGACAGCGGAGTAGAGGGTGGCGATCCGATGGCCGATCAGCGCAATGCCGGAGGCGTCTACGACGATGTGGTGACAGCAAGTGAACCAATAGAACTCGTTGGATGCGGTTTGAAAGAGCGCGAATTTGAACAGCGGCCCGGTGAGGGGCATGGGCGCCCGCTGAATCGATGCCGCGATTTCGCGGGCCTCCTGCACGGCGTGATCCGAGCCGCGCAGGTCATGGAAAGCGAGCTCGACATCGGGCTCATCGATCGTCTTCTGCAGAACCTGGCCGTCCTCGGCGAAGAACGTGGCCCTGACGGGCTCGGCCTCGCGCAGCGCTCGGCGGATCGCCCACTCGAGGGGCTTCCGCTCGACCCGGCCGTCGATTTTCACGAACAGGCCGAGTTGCCAGTCGGTCGCGGAGCGGCCCGTTTCCTGGGCGAGCCAGATGTCCAGCTGTCCCGGTGTCAGCGGAAGTCGGCGCTCGTCGGCTTGCATCGATGTGCTCGACATCAGGCGACCTCCGCGGGCGCGAGCTTCTCGCACAGCAGGGTCGCCAGACCACGGATCGTGATGGTGGAGATGTCAGCGGATGGGATGCGCACCCCCGTTTCGGATTCGATGCGGGTGCGCAGTTCGAGCGCACCGAGTGAGTCCATGCCGTATCCGGAGAGCGGGCGGTCGGGGTCGACGCTGCGGCGCAGGATCAGGCTGACCTGCTCGGAGATCAGGCGGCGCAGCGAGGTTGGCCATTCATCCAATGGCAACCCGTCGAGTTCGGTGCGCAGCTTGCTTGTGCCCGTCGGGTTCCCCGTGGAGCGGAACGCTTCGGCGAACGGGCTGCGCTCGGCCACGAGCTGCAGCCATGAGGAGCCGGTGACGGGCGCGTACCCGGTGTAGGCGCGGTCGTGGCGCAGCAGCGCTTCGAATGCGTGGGCGCCCTCGTCGGGATGGATTGCCAGGTCGGAACTTTCGGCCAGGGCGGTGGCCCGCCCGATCTGGGCCCAGGGGCCCCAGGCGATGGTCGTGGCCGGCAGGCCCTGAGCCCGCCGCCAGTGGGTGAAGGCGTCCAGCCAGCTGTTGGCTGCGGCGTAGGCGCCCTGCCCCGGGGAGCCCACCAGCGCCGCGGCGGAGGAAAACGAGCAATACCAGTCCACGGGTTGGCCGGCGGTGGCGGTGTGCAGCTGCCATGCGCCGTAAACCTTTGGCGTCCAGCCACGTTCGACGATGTCGCCGGTGATGTTGCCCAACGTGGCATCCTCCACCACCCCGGCCGCGTGGAGCACCCCACGCACCGCAAGGCCGGTGTCGGTCGCGGCGGCGACAAGACGCTGCGCGGTGCCGGGCTGGGCGATGTCGCCGCACTCCACCGCGACGTCGGTACCGCTCGTCCTAATGCGCTCGATCGTCTCCAGTTGATCCTGCGTCGGCTGGGATCGCGAGCACAGCACGATGCGGCCGCATCCGGCGGCCGCCATCTTCTCCGCCAGGAATAGCCCCAGGCCCCCGAGCCCACCGGTGATGAGGTAGGCGCCATCGCGTCGGAAGACGGGGACCTGGGCCGGCGGCACCACCACCCGGCGCATGCCGCTGTGGGGTACGTCGAGCACGAGTTTGCCGATGTGCCGGGCGCCCTGCAGCATGCGAAGGGCGCTGTCGGCGTCGGCAAGCGGGTAGTGCGTGCCGCTCGGCGTCGGGAGCGCGCCGTCCGCTATCAGCCGGTACACCGTTGTCAACAGGGCATGTACGTGGTCTGGCTGGCTGGCCGCCAGCAACTTGAGATCCACGCTGTGGAACGCGAGGTTGCGCGCGGGGAATGGGCCCAGGCGGGCCTCGTGCCCGCTGATGTCGATGAATCGCCCTCCGGGCGCGAGCAATTCGATTCCGGCCCGTTGGACGGCGCCGGGAGCCGAGTTGAGCACGATGTCCACGCCGTACCCATCGGTGTCACGGCGTATCAGCTCGGCGAAAGCGGTGTCTCGCGAGTCGTACACGTGATCGATGCCGTTGTCGCGCAACAGTTCCCGCCGTGCCTCGCTACCGGCGGTGGCGAAGACCTCGGCGCCCGCGGCGCGGGCCATCGCGATCGCCGCCTGCCCGACCCCACCGGTCGCGGAGTGAATCAAAACCCGATCACCGGCCTTCATGCGGGCCAGCTCGTGTAATCCGTGATACGCGACGGCGTGCGACGTCGGAATCGCCGCAGCCGCTTCGTCGGACAGCCCGGCCGGCAGGGTGACCGCCAGGCGCGCGTCACAGGTGACGAAGGTGCCCCAACAGCCCCCGGCGCACAGACCCCCGACGCGATCGCCCACCTTGGGCCCGACGACGCCGGGGCCGACCGCGGTCACCGCTCCGGCGAAATCGGTACCCGGCGGCCGCCGCGGGTCACCGTTCAGCGCGGCCGGCAGGTCGGCGTAGTTGATTCCCGAAGCGCTGACCGCGACCTCTATCTGACCCGGCCCGGGCGAAACGCGTTCGCAGGAGACGAGTTCCATTGACCCGAGGTCGCCGGCGGCGCCGATTTGCAGACGCATCCCGTCCTGCCCGAGGTCGACGACGGAGGTGCGCCGCTCCTCGGGCCGCAGCGGGGCGGGGGACAACCGCGCCGTATACCAGGTGTCCTCTCGCCACGCGGTCTCGTCCTCGTCCGACCCGCTGAGCAGTTGCCGGGCCAGGTGCTCGGGGTCGGTGGTTTGGTCCACGTCGATCTGCGTGGCGCGCAGGTGCGGATTTTCGGTGCCGATCACCCGCACCAAGCCGCGCAGCCCGGCCTGCTCCAGGTTGGCCACGTCGCCGGCCACCACGGTCTGGGCGTTACGCGTCACCACGTAGAGACGCGGAAGGGCCCCGGGGAAGTCCGCGAATTCGCGGGTGATGCGGACCAGATGCTGCACGGATTCACAACCCAACCGCGGGGATTCGCCATCGGTCGCATCGGTTCGCGATCCCGTCAGCACCACCATTCCGCTGAATCCGCCGCGGCGCAGTTGATCGCGGAGCTCCGTGGCGGCCGCGACGTGATCGGCACCAGCTGGCCAGCACATGGTGATGCATTGCCCGCCAGCGCGTTTCACCGCATCCGTCAAACCCAGATCGCTGGCGGTGTTGACCAGCAGCCAGGTCCCGGCGCTGGCGTACTGCGCCTCGGGCAAATCCCGCTGTCGCCATTCGATGCTCAGCAACCGCTCCGCCAACAGGCGATCGTGGTGCTCGGCGCCGGATGCCCCGGTCCCCAACCGCAGCCCTTGCAACACCAGCAGGGTCACCCCATCCCCATCGAGGATGTCGAGGTCGGCCTCCACCCCGGAGAGGTCGGCTCTGGTCACCCGTGTGTAGCAGTAGCGGGCGGTCTTGGCCGCGCCGTGGAAACGAATCCGTCCGATGCCGAGCGGCAGTGCCAACACGTCCTGGCCCAGGGCCTGCACCCGCGGATGCGCCGCGATCGACTGGAAGCACGCGTCGAGCAACGCCGGGTGCACCCCGTAAGCCTGTTGTTGTGAACGGATTTGGCCGGGCAGGGCGACCTCGGCCAGGACGGTTTCGGTCTCCTGCTCACCGGTGTGCAACGCGATCAGGCCGCTGAACGCCGGGCCGTAGCGAACACCGCGCCGGTCCAGGCGTGCGCGCACCTCTGCGCCGTCCTCGCGGCGCGGGTGGGCGGCAAGCAGCGCGGGCACGTCGCGGGTGGCCGGCCGCTGGTCGGCGGCGGCGCGCAGGACCGCCGTCGCATGGGGCCCTTGCTGTTTGGTTTCGACGGCGAATCGGACCGTGCCCGGCGACGAGACCGTCGCCGAGGCGCTGACGGTGGTCTGCTCGTCCAGCAGCAGCGCCTGTTCGATGCGCAGGTCGTGCACCTCGGCGGGGTCACCGAGCACGGTGCGCGCGGCGGCCAGCGCCATCTCGCAGTACGCCGCCGCGGGAAGCACGGCGACGTCGCGGATTTGGTGATCGCCCAGCCACGGCTGGGCGGCGGTGCCGACCTCGGCCTGCCAGACGTGGTGTTCGGGTTCCTCCAGGAGGCGCACGTGCGCGCCCAGCAGCGGATGGACCGCAATGGTGCCGCCCCGCGTCGACGGTTCCCGCTCACCCCGGCCCAAGAACAGCCGACGGTGGGTCCAGGTGGGCAACGGCGCATCCACCAGCTGGCCATTCGGGTAGAGCACGGAGAAGTCGACCGGGGCGCCCGCGCTGTGCAGCTCGGCCACGAAGCCGCGCAGCCCGTGCGGCATCGGCTGGCCGCGGCGCATCGCGGCCAGCGCGGCCAGCGGCATGTCGAGGCTGCGGGCGGTCTGTTCGATCGCATGGGTGAGCAGCGGGTGCGGCGCCAGTTCCGCGAAGACCCGGTACCCCTCCTCGAAGGCGGCCCGGACCGCCGGGGCGAACCGCACCATCTGGCGGAGGTTTTGCACCCAATACTCGGCGTCGCACACCGGCCGCTCGCGCGCGTCGTACAACGTCGCCGAGAAGAAGGGGACGTCCGGCGGCATCGGGCGCAGCTCCGCGAGCGCGTCGGCCAGGTCGTCGAGGATCGGATCGACCTGCGGGGAGTGCGAGGCGACGTCGACGGCGATTTCGCGGGCCATCACGTCGTGCAGCTCCCAGGCCGCGACCATGTCGCGGACCGTTTGGGTGGCACCGCCGATCACCGTGGACTGCGGCGAGGCCACCACCGCCACCACGGCGTCGTCGACGCCGCGGGCGACCAACTCCGAAAGCACTTGCTGGGCAGGAAGTTCCACCGACGCCATCGCGCCGGCGCCGGCGATGCGGGACATCAGCCGCGAGCGCCGGCAGATGACGCGCGCCCCGTCCTGAAGCGATAGGGCCCCGGCGACGACGGCCGCGGCGACCTCGCCCAGGGAATGCCCGATGACCGCGCCGGGGTGCGCGCCGTACGCGCGCAGGGTGGCGGTCAGCGCGACCTGCATGGTGAACAGGGTCGGCTGAACCCGATCGATACCGATGACCGCCTGCGAGCCGGTCAGCGCCTCGGTCACCGAGAATCCCGACTCGTGGGCGATCAGGGGCTCGGCCGCGGCGACGGTCGCGGCGAAAACCGGCTCAGCCGTGAGCAATTCAGCGCCCATCCGGTCCCATTGCGAGCCCTGCCCCGAGAAAACCCACACCGCGCCGCGGTCGTCCTGGCCGGTCGCGGCCGGGCAGGGACTGTCGCCGGCGGCCATCTCACGCAAGGCCTCGATGAGCTCCGGGCGGCCGTCCGCGATGACGGCGCCGCGCACCGGGCGGTGCACGCGCCGACGCGCCAGCGTGTACGCCAGGTCCGGTAACTGCACGTCCTCGCGTGCCGCCAGCCAGTCGGCCAGCCTGCCTGCGGTGCGGCGCAGCTCCCCGGCCGAGCTCGACGACAGCGGAAACACCAGCGGGGCCGCCGTCACCGGCTCGGGCGAAAGGACCTGATCGGCAGGGGGTTCGGGCGCCTGCTCGACGATGACGTGAGCGTTGGTTCCGGACAGCCCATATGAGGACACCGCCGCCCGCCGGGGATGCCCGCCGCTGCCGGGCCAGGGGGTAATCGATTGCGGCACGAAAAGATTCGTGTCGATCGCGGCCATCTCGTCGGGCAGGCTGGTGAAGTGCAGATTCTTCGGCACCACGCCGTGCTGCACGGCCAGAATCGCCTTCATCAGGCCGATCGGGCCGGCCGCCGCCTGGGCATGCCCGAGATTGGTCTTGACCGCGCCCAGCGCACAGGGGCCGCCCGCGCCGTAAACCGCTGCGAGGCTTGCGTATTCGACCGGATCACCGACCGGCGTTCCGGTGCCGTGGGTCTCCACCATGCCGATGCTGCCGGCGTCGACGCCGGCCGCGGCCAGCGCCGCCCGGTACACCGCGGTCTGCGCGGCAACCGACGGGGTCGCGATGTTCACGGTGCGGCCGTCTTGATTGGCGGCGGAGCCGCGGATCACGGCCAGGACGCGATCACCGTCGCGCAGCGCATCGGACAACCGCTTGAGCAGCACCACCACACAGCCTTCGGCGGAGACGAATCCGTCGGCCGCGACGTCAAACGCGTGACACCTCCCGGAGGGGGACAGCATGCCTTCCGCCGAGCCCGCCACGAACTTTCGCGGATCCAGGATCACGGTGGCGCCGCCCGCGAGGGCGAGGTCGCTTTCCCCGTTCCCCAGGCTCTGGCAGGCCAGGTGCACCGCCGTCAGCCCCGACGAACATGCGGTGTCCACGGTCATCGCCGGGCCGTGGACGCCCAACGCGTACGCGATGCGGCCGGACGCCAAACTGAAGCTGCTGCCCGAGAATCCGTACGGGCCCTCCACGGCGTGCGCGTCGGCGGCCAGCAGCTGGTAGTCGCCGTGCGTCAAACCGACGAACACCCCGGTGAGCGAGCCGACCACGGTCTCGCGCGTCAGCCCGGCGTGTTCCATTGCCTCCCAAGAGGTTTCCAGCAGCAATCGGTGCTGTGGGTCGATCGCGACGGCCTCGCGCTCGGTGATCCCGAAGAAGTCGCAGTCGAACCCGGCGACGTCGTCGAGGAACGCGCCCCACTTGGTGACCGAGCGACCCGGCACCCCCGGCTGCGGGTCGTAGTACTCCTCGGCGTCCCACCGGTCGGGGGGTACCTCGGTGACGAGGTCATCCCCGCGTAGCAACGCCTCCCACAACCGCTCGGGCGAGTCGATTCCGCCCGGCAGTCGACAGGCCATGCCGATGACAGCAGTGGAAGTGGCACCCGCTGGCTCCACGGCCGTTCACCCTCTTCTTATCCGACGGGGCGGTACGAGCGTTCGAGCCCAAATCGGTTGGTGGATCCCCGCCGTTCGTGCTCTCGCCGTGCTTTGCTCGTGACCTTCCTAAGCAAATGGGCACCGTTCTCCACCGACAGAACGGGCCGCCAGTGCGCGCGGGAGTGACCCGATGCCCGCGAAGGCCACGCTCCCGTTTGCCGCCCCAGCAGTGGACGCGTCCGGCCCGCTAATTTCATCCGGCCTTGCCCAGCCTCGAAGCCCTGTATCCCGGTGGCCGCGCCGGGGCGGCCGCTGCCGCTCCTTCGTCGCCCTCGATATTCAATTCGGCCGGGCGCGGCGCACGCACGCAGCGAGGATGGGCGCGTTCTCGCCCTTCCGGCAGGTGGCCGAAGCCTCGGCGAAGCCCCGCCCCGACCCGTCCCGCGCCGGTTGTCACCGGCCGCGACGAGCGCGTTGTCATTGTCGTTGTCGACAGAGTGACGATCATCGGTTCTCCCACACCGCAAGTCGACATGCGTGCAACAAACCATACATAAGGTCACCTGGGCGCGCGCCGCGTTGAGGCAAATTCCTCGCTGCGATCAGTGTGTTAGCCAGGTGTTAAGCCGGGATTGGTCGGACGGCCCGGCGGAGAACCGCTTCCGAGGCGGGCGCTCTACTGCGCCTGGCCCTGGGAGGCCAGGAAACCGGCGACGCCGCGGACCATCGCGTCGGCGTATTTCTGCCGGCCCTCGGCCGACTCCATCAGCGCAGAATCGGCGGGGTTCTTCATGTTGCCGCACTCGACCAGGATCGACGGGTACTGCGCCAGGTTCAGCCCGGCCAGGTCCGAGCGCCCGTACAGCCCGCTTTGCCCGATGTAGTTGGCCGGCGGGATCCCGGAGGCCTGCATCTGGTCGCGCATGATCCGGGCGTATTGCACCGACGGGCCGGCCTGCACCTGGTTGAGCGGCGGGGCGGAGTAGTTGACGTGAAATCCCCGGCCCGACGCCGGTCCGCCGTCGGCGTGGATGCTCAGAACCGCGTTGGGGTGCAGCGCGTTGGCCATGTTGGCGCGCTCGTCGACGCAGGGCCCGAGGCCGGTGTCGTTGCCCCGCGCCATCGCGGTCCGGACGCCCAGGGCGTTCAACGCCGCGCGCACCCGCAGGGCGGTGTCCCAGGTGAAGGTGTGTTCCTGATAGCCGCTGTTGGTCGACGTCCCGCTGGCCTGGCAGTCCTTGGTTCCGCCGCGGCCGGTGGGCACCTGCCGGTTGATGGAGGCGTCGTTGGAACCGTTGTGGCCGGGATCGATGAAGACCACCATGCCGGCGATGTTGGACGGGACCGCCCACGCGGCGGGGGTCGTGGACGGGGTGATCGCCGCCGAAGCGGCAACCAGCACACCGATGACCAACCTGATGCCGACACGCCTGCTCGCTCGTAGGTCCACGGCGCAAAGGTAGCCTCGCGCGGTCTACGCTGGGGGTTTCGAATCGCCGGACACCCGCAGGCGAAACCAACTCGAGACCAAGATGCGAGGGGACTGTCATGCAACCCGGAGGCGACATGTCGGCGCTGCTCGCCCAGGCGCAGCAGATGCAGCAGAAGTTGATGGAAGCCCAGCAACAACTCGCCAACGCCGAGGTGCACGGCGAGGCCGGCGGTGGCCTGGTCCGGGTGACGGTGAAGGGCAGCGGCGAGGTGGTCGCGGTGCAGATCGATCCCAAGGTGGTCGACCCCGGCGACGTCGAGACGCTGCAAGACTTGATCGTCGGGGCCATGTCCGACGCCTCCAAGCAGGTCACCCGCATGGCGCAGGAGCGGCTGGGGGCGCTGGCCGGCGGATTCGGCGGGCCCCCGCCGGGCCAGCCACCGGCGCCGGCGCCGGGGCTTTAGATCGTTCATGTTCGAAGGACCCGTCCAGGATTTGATCGACGAGCTCGGCAAGCTGCCGGGTATCGGGCCCAAGAGCGCCCAGCGCATCGCCTTCCACCTGTTGTCCGTCGAACCGCCGGACATCGACCGGCTGACCGCGGCGCTGGGGCAGGTGCGCGACGGTGTGCGGTTCTGTGCGGTGTGCGGCAACGTCTCCGACAACGAGCGCTGCCGGATCTGCTCGGATCCGCGTCGGGACGGCTCCCTGGTGTGCGTCGTCGAGGAGCCCAAGGATGTGCAGGCCGTCGAGCGCACCCGAGAGTTCCGCGGCCGCTACCACGTGTTGGGCGGTGCGCTGGATCCGCTGTCCGGGGTGGGGCCCGAGCAGCTGCGGATCCGCGAGTTGCTGAGCCGGATCGGGGAGCGGGTCGACGGCGTCGACATCACCGAGGTGATCATCGCGACCGACCCCAACACCGAGGGCGAGGCCACCGCCACCTACCTGGTCCGGATGCTGCGCGACATCCCGGGGCTGACCGTCACCCGGATCGCGTCCGGCCTGCCGATGGGCGGCGACCTGGAGTTCGCCGACGAACTCACGCTGGGTCGCGCGCTCGCCGGCCGCCGGGCGATGGTCTGAGCCGCTACCCCGTCACGACGGCGAAGTTGTCGCTGGTCGCCCACGCCTTCTCGAAGGTGGCCAGGGATACCTGTTCGTCGCGGCCGGCCTCGATACCGCTGTCGTTGAGGTGCACGACGCCGGCCGTGGTGTCGATGCCGATGACGACGACGAAGTGGTTCTCCTGGGTGCGGTTGCCGGGTTCGTCCCAGATGATCCGGTCGTTGAGCCCGACGATCACCTTGTTGCCCCGGTCCAGTTCGTGGGCCAGCGCGTCGGTATCGGTGTGCACCCCGGTGGCGTGGATGCCGTAGTGCGCCAGCAGCACCGCCAGGTCGCTATTGCTGGTCTTGCCGGCGGGCCGGTAGATCGGGCCCGAATGGCTGACGCTGGGGATGTTGCCGGCGGCGGCGGTGATCTCCGCCTCGCTGGGCTCGTGCCCGCTGATCTGACCGATCACGTCGGCCACCGCCATCTCCCCGCAGTCCAAATCCTGTTGCTGGTAGCGCCAATAGGGCGCGGCGGCGGCCGGGTCGCCGTGCATCCCGTCGCGGGCGGCGTGGGCCGCGCCGGCGAAGGCGACCGCCAACGCGGCCGCCGCGCCGAGCGTCGCGGCGAGTTTGGAGGTGTCCATGCGGCAAGGCTGGGCGATGGCCCTAAAGGAATCCTTGGGGTGCCGCTCGCTGCTCGCCGACACATAAACCACGGCGACGCCTTACGGCGCGTCGTCACAACCGGTTATATGTCGCGACCCGCAGGGGGCGCCTCAGCGCGCCCCCAATCGCTCCCGGCGTAACAACTCCACCTCCGGCAGGTCCAGCGGCGCCAGGTCGCCCACCACCTTGCCCAGCAACAGGTCGGCCAGTTCGGGGTTGCGGGCCAGGCACGGCCCGTGCATATAGGTGGCGACGACGCTGCCCTGCACGGCGCCGTCGAAGCCGTCGCCCGCCCGGTTGCCCGCGCCCTTGGTCACCGCGCCCAGCGGCGCCGCCGCGGGACCGAGAACGGTGCCGCCCCGGTGGTTCTCGAAACCGGTGAGCCGTTGGGTCAGCCCGGGCAGCAGCGGCTTGGTGATCAGCTCGCCGATGGTGCGGGCATCCTGCGGCGAGGTGGTGGCGTCGAGCATGCCGACGCCGTCGACCCGTTCGCCCGCCGACGTCTCATACCACTGGCCGAGCACCTGGACGGCCGCGCAGATCGCCAGCACGGGCGCCCCCCGCTCCGCGGCGCGCTGCAGCCCCGGATGTTTGATCAGGTGCCGGGTGGCCAACCGCTGCGCGTAATCCTCCGCCCCGCCCAGGGTGTAGAGATCCAGCGAATCCGGCACCGGGTCGGCCAGCGTGATCTCGACGATCTCGGCGGGGATGCCCCGCAACAGCAGCCGCTGGCGCAGCACCAGCGCGTTGCCGCCGTCGCCGTAGGTGCCCATCACGTCGGGCAGCACCAGCCCGATCCGCACGGTCGAGTCAGCCATGGCGCGCCAACGCCCGTTGCAGCTGCAGGAAGGCGGTGTAGTTGGCGACGACCTCGACCCGCCCCGGCGGGCAGGACGCGATGGCCGCCACGGTGTCGTGCACCAACGTGTGCTCGACCCCCGCGTACCCGAGGCGCACCGCCAGGTCGGTGCCGCGTTCGCCCGCCGCGACGACCGCTGTCTCTTCGAAGTGCTCGAAGCGCACGTCCCACAGCCAGGACAGGTCCTCGCCGTCGGGCACCTGCCCGTTGACCGAGATCACCACCCCGGCCGCCTGCTTGTCGACCATCGACAGCGCCTCCTGCCAACCGGCCGGGTTCTTGGCGAGCAGGATTCGCGCCTCGTGCGCGCCCACCCGGACGGTCCGGTACCGGCCGGCGACCTCGTCGACGCCCGAAACGGCGGCCACCGCCTTCGCCGGGTCGGCGCCGAGCGCGACGGCGGCGGCGACGGCCTGGACGGCGTTGCCGCGATTCACCGCCCCCGGCAGCGCCAACCGCATCGGCAGGGCCAGCCCGTCGGGCCCGTACAGCGTTTCGTCGTCGAACCACCACTGCGGGCTGGGCCGCTTGAAGTCGGCGCCGGTCGAGTACCAGTGGCCCTGGTCGCGGACGATGACCTCGCCGCTGCGCGGGCAGCTGACCGAGTCGTTCGCCCAGGAGCCGCCGGCGGCCACCCACACCACGTTGGGACTGTCGTAGGCCGCCGACGTCATCAGCACGTCGTCGCAGTTGGCGACCACGACCGTCCCGGGGTGCCGGGCCAGCCCCGCCCGCAGCGTGCGCTCGATGACGTTGATCTCGCCGACGCGGTCGAGCTGGTCGCGGGACAGGTTGAGCAGGATGATGACAGCCGGCTCGACGGCGTCCGAAACGTGCGGCACGTGCATCTCGTCGACTTCCAGGGCCGCCAGTGGCGCCGCGCGGTTGGCCGCCAGCGCCGCCACCAGCCCGGCGTCCATGTTCGCGCCCTCGGCGTTGGTGGCCACCGCGCCCAGCGTGCCCAGGGCGGCGGCGGTCATCCGGGTGGTGGTCGACTTGCCGTTGGTGCCGGTGACGACGACGGTGCGGCGTCCGGCCGCGAGCTGACGCAGCACCGAGCGGTCCAGGGTCATCGCGATCAGGCCACCGATCATGGCCCCGGCCCCGCGACCGGTCACCCGCGAGGCCCAGCGCGCGCTCGCTCCCGCGGCGAGGGCAAGGCGTGCACGGGTGGTAACCACCCGGGCAGTTTAAGGGCGATCGCGAGCGCGGTGCAGAGCGCCGGGCGCTGCGGGTCGCCCTCATTGGCTAAGGGCGATCGCGAGCGCGGTGCAGAGCGCCGGGCGCTGCGGGTCGCCCTCATCGGCTAAGGGCGATCGCGAGCGCGGTGCAGAGCGCCGGGCGCTGCGGGTCGCCCTGATCGAATTCAGCGACCGACACGGCGGCGCAGCGACCAGGCGATGTCGGTCGGACGTGCCATCCTCAATTCATGAACCGGGTGTCCTGGGGGCGGCCGGCCAGCGAGCCGGACGGGGGCTGGGCTGTCATCGACGTCGAGACGTCCGGCTTCCGGCCGGGCCAGGCGCGGGTCATCAGCCTGGCGGTGCTCGGTCTCGACGCCGACGGCCGCGTCGAACAATCCGTGGTCAGCCTGCTCAACCCCGGCGTGGACCCGGGTCCCACACACGTGCACGGGCTCACCGCCGCATTGCTGGAGGACCAGCCGCAGTTCGCCGACCTCGTCGACGACGTGATCAAGGTGCTGGACGGCCGCACGCTGGTGGCGCACAACGTCGCCTTCGACTACGCGTTCCTGGCCGCCGAAGCCGAGCTCGCCGAGGCCGAACTTCCCATCGAATCCGTCATGTGCACGGTCGAGCTGGCCCGGCGGTTGGACCTCGGCATCGACAATCTGCGGTTGGAGACGCTCGCGGCGCACTGGGGCGTGACCCAGGAACGGCCGCATGACGCCTTCGACGACGCGATGGTGCTGACGGGTGTGCTCGCCTCGGCGCTCGAGCGGGCGCGCGAACGCGACATCTGGCTGCCGGTGCACCCGGTGACCCGCCGCCGGTGGCCCAACGGCCGAGTCACCCACGACGAGCTGCGCCCGTTGAAGGTGCTCGCCTCGCGGATGCCCTGCCCGTATCTGAACCCCGGGTTGTATGTGTGCGGCAGGCCCCTGGTCCAGGGCATGCGGGTGGCCCTCGCGGCCGAGGTCGGCCGCACCCACGAAGAACTCGTCGAGCGCATCCTGCATGCCGGGCTGGCCTACACCGACGCCGTCGACAGCGAGACGTCGCTGGTGGTGTGCAACGATCCGGCGCCGGATCAGGGCAAGGGCTACCTGGCCCGCCAGCTCGGGGTGCCGGTGATCTCCGACGCGCAGTTCATGGACTCGATCCGCGTCGTCCTCGGTGGCACCAGCATGGAGGAGTTCACCGACACCGCCGAGGTTCACCAGCAGCTCGCGCTGTTCTGAGGAATCCCTTGTACCACTACGCCTGTAGTGCTACCGTTGCGACATGAGTACCACTACAGATGTAGTACATAGGCGTTCGTGGTGGGCGTCCTTCCGCCGGCACGGCTACTTCTTCCGACCCGCGGCCATGCTGACCATCTCGCTTGGGTGCGCCCTGCATCTCTACCGGGTGATCTTCGGCGACGCACTCACCCTGCAGCACGCCGCGACGCTGACCAACGACCGGATCCTGCTGGTGCCCATGACGTACGCCGGCATCACCGGCATCCTGGTATGGCGGCGCGTCAAATTTTCCGGCAATCGGCACCGGGCGCTGTTCACCGCATCGGTGGTCTACATCGCCGGCAGCGTGCCGCTGCACATCTATCTCGACTACGTGATCAAAGACCTGAAGTTCGTGACCTGGTTTCCGATGTGGTTCAGCTATCTGCTGCTGATCGTCGTCTATCCGGCGTTCCTGACCATGTTCTGGCGACTGCGCTTGCAAGACTGATGCCGCCCAACCCGGAGCGCCGCGCGCAGTTGCTCGACGCTGCGATCGACATCCTGGCCGACGTGGGCGTCGGCGGGCTGACGCATCGCCAGGTCGACGACCGCGCCGGCCTGCCCGCCGGGACGACCTCGAACTACTTCCGGACGCGCCAGTCCCTGCTGGAAGCCACGGCCGCCCGCACCGTCGAGTTGCACTGGCGGCGCGTCGAAGCCCTGCGGGCCGCGATCGGATCGCTCACCCGCGATGGCGTCAAAGCGCTGATGACGCAACTGCTTTCGGTGCCCGACGAGCAGTTCCGCCGGTTCACGCTGGCCCGGTTCGAGCTGTTCATGGAGGGCACCCGCCGGCCCGAGTTGCGGCCGTTGCTGAAGGACCTCCAGGTAGCCGCGGTGCAGAGTGCCACGCTGATCTTCGAGGCGGCGGGCTATACGCCCGAGCCCGAGCAGATGGAGGAGCTGAGCCGCCTGCTCAACGGCTACGTGTTCAGCAACCTGACCATCGGGGGCGCACCCGGCGACCCCGCCGGCCTGGTGGACCGGCTGCTGGGGACGTACTTCGACGGCTAGACCCGCGACGCCCGGTTGACCGCCGACACGACGGCGCGCAGCGACGCGGTCGTGATCGACGGCGCGATGCCGACGCCCCAGACGGTGCGGCCGTTCACCGACGCCTCCACGTACGCCGCGGCCTGCGCGTCGTCACCGGCGCTCATCGCGTGCTCGGAGTAGTCCAGGACCGCGACGTTGAACCCGACACTGTCCAGCGCGTGGACGAACGCGGCCAGGGGGCCGTTGCCGGCGCCGCTGATCTCGGTTTCCTTGCCGTTGACCTTCACGGTCGCCGAGATCGTGGTGGTGCCGCTGTCCTCCTCCGACGCCTCGACCCGCTGTTTCATCCGTTCCAGCGGCCACACCGGGGCCAGGTACTCCTCGTAGAACGCGTCCCACATCTCCTTGGGCGAGACCTCGCCGCCCTCGCCCTCGGTGATCTTCTGGATCGCCTGGGAGAACTCGATCTGCAGCCGCCGGGGCAGGGCCAGGCCGTGGTCGGACTTCATGATGTAGGCCACGCCGCCCTTGCCGGACTGCGAGTTGACCCGGATCACCGCCTCGTAGGTGCGCCCGACGTCCTTGGGGTCGATCGGCAGGTACGGCACCTGCCACAGCATGTCCTCGACGTCGGAGTCCGCGGCGTCCGCGTCGATCTTCATCTGGTCCAGGCCCTTGTTGATGGCGTCCTGATGGCTGCCGGAGAACGCGGTGTAGACCAGGTCGCCGCCGTAGGGGTGACGCTCGTGCACCGGCAACTGGTTGCAGTACTCCACCGTGCGACGAATCTCGTCGATGTTGGAGAAGTCGATCTGCGGGTCCACGCCGCGGGAGAACAGGTTGAGCCCCAACGTCACCAGGCACACGTTGCCGGTGCGCTCGCCGTTGCCGAACAGGCAACCCTCGATGCGGTCGGCGCCGGCGGCGAAGCCCAATTCGGCTGCGGCGACGGCGGTTCCGCGGTCGTTGTGCGGATGCAGGCTCAGGATGACCGACTCTCGGTTAGCCAGGTTGCGGCTCATCCACTCGATCGAGTCGGCGTACACGTTGGGGGTGGCCATCTCCACCGTGGCGGGCAGGTTGAAGATGATCGGATTGTCGGGCGTCGGGGCGATGATCTCGCCGACGGCGTCACACACCTGCCTGGCGTATTCCAGCTCCGTTCCGGTGTAGGACTCCGGCGAATACTCGAAACGCCATTGGGTGCCAGGGTATTTGGCGGCCTCCTCGACGCACTTGCGGGCGCCGTCGGTGGCGATGGCCTGCACCGCGGCCCGGTCGGCGCGAAACACCACGCGGCGCTGCAGGATTGACGTCGAGTTGTAGAAGTGCACGATGGCGCGCGGCGCGCCCTCGCACGCGGTGAAGGTGCGCTCGATGAGCTCGGGGCGGCATTGCGTCAGCACCTGGATGGTGACGTCGTCGGGAATGGCGCCCTCGGTGATGATCTCGCGGACGAAGTCGAAGTCGGTTTGACTGGCCGACGGGAACCCGACCTCGATCTCCTTGTAACCCATCCGGACCAGCAGATCGAACATGCGGCGCTTGCGGGTGGGGCTCATCGGGTCGATCAGCGCCTGGTTGCCGTCGCGCAGGTCGACCGCGCACCACAGCGGGGCGCGGTCGATGACCCGCTCGGGCCAGGTGCGGTCGGGCAGGCGGATGGCTTCGACTTCCTCGGTGAAGGACCGGTACCGGTTGACCGGCATCGCCGAACCGCGCTGCGGATTCCACGCGGGCTGGCCGGGCCCCGGCGGGCCCGCGGGTTTGACGATCGATCGGGTCGAGGTGAAGGAGTCGGGATTGGAAGTCACGGTATTTGCTCCGGGGGTGTCAGAAGGAACCTCAGACCGGCGCATCGCGAACACCCGCGACGGGAGGCCGGTCTGGATCAGACCCCGTCGCGGCGTCCGAGGAGGAGCACCCGCTGCACGAGGAGCACTCTACCGCGATTGGCGCGTCGATCGAAATCTGCTGGCTGCGACGGCGGCGGCCGCCGGGCTCCGGCCGCCCCCGGGTGGCCGGCGAGCCGCCGAAATCGAGTACCGCACTACTCACGCCAACCCGCGTTCTCCGGCCCTACGGTCGGGGAAGTCACACAAACAGGAGGGTGTCATGACGGCTTTACGAGAGTCCCCACGCGTCAAAGACGTTGAGGCAATGCTTGATTGGAGTCACGTTCGCGGTTACGGCTGGCGGCCGCAGCTTCCGGACGTGCGCGACCGGGTCTACACGGCGAGGCTGCGGACGCCGGCGCCCGCCGAAGCCGACCTGCGGCCGTCGATGCCACCGGTCTACGACCAGGGGCAGCTCGGCTCCTGCACCGGCAACGCGATTGCCGCCGCGATGGAGTACGAGCGGGACCGGCAGGGTCTGCCGGACTTCGTGCCGTCGCGACTGTTCATCTACTACAACGAACGCGCCCTCGAAGGCACCGTGTCCAGCGACTCGGGTGCGGTCATCAGGGACGGCATCAAAACGGTCAACTCCGACGGGGTCTGCCAGGAGACGCTGTGGCCCTATGACCTCGGCATGTTCACGGTCAAGCCGCCGAAGCGTTGCTATGTGGCGGCGCTCACGGACAAGGCGATGCAATACGAGTCGATCCAGACGCTGGGCGACCTGAAGGACGCGATCTCCTCGGCAATACCCGTGGTATTCGGCTTCACCGTCTACGAGAGCTTCGAGTCACAGGCCGTCGCGCACACGGGCGTCATGCCCATGCCCAAACCGGGTGAGTCGACCGTCGGCGGTCACGCGGTGCTCGCGGTCGGTTATTCGGATCCCAAGGGGCACTTGATCGTTCGCAACTCGTGGGGAGATTCGTGGGGTGACCACGGCTACTTCTACATGCCGTACGCGTACCTGACCGGGGCCAAGTCGGCGTCCGACAGCGCGCCCATCAACGGGGCCCATCTGGCCAGCGACTTCTGGGCGATCCAGCTGGTGTCGTCGTAGCGGCCGGCCGGTAGCCCGGCGACGGCGACCGGACCCGAGCGCGCGGACCCACGTATTCTGTTTGCGACCTATCTCCGCGAACGGAAAGAGAAACGTGGCGCTCGTCGTACAAAAATACGGCGGATCCTCGGTGGCCGACGCCGACCGGATCCGCCGTGTCGCCGAGCGGATCGTCGCGACCAAGAAGCAGGGCAACGACGTCGTCGTGGTGGTCTCCGCGATGGGCGACACCACCGACGACCTGATGGACCTGGCCCAGCAGGTCTGCCCGGCCCCACCGCCGCGCGAACTCGACATGCTGCTGACCGCGGGCGAGCGCATCTCCAACGCGCTGGTGGCCATGGCCATCGAATCGCTGGGCGCGCAGGCGCGCTCGTTCACCGGTTCCCAGGCCGGCGTCATCACCACCGGCACCCACGGCAACGCCAAGATCATCGAGGTCACGCCCGGGCGCCTGCAGGACGCGCTCGACGAGGGGCGCATCGTGCTGGTCGCCGGATTCCAGGGCGTCAGCCAGGACACCCGCGACGTCACCACGCTGGGCCGGGGTGGTTCGGACACCACGGCCGTGGCGCTGGCCGCCGCGCTGCACGCCGACGTCTGCGAGATCTACACCGACGTGGACGGCATCTTCACCGCGGACCCGCGGATCGTGCACAACGCGCGCCGGTTGGACAAGGTGACCTTCGAGGAGATGCTCGAAATGGCGGCCTGCGGCGCGAAGGTGCTGATGCTGCGCTGCGTGGAATACGCCCGCCGGTACAACATTCCGGTGCACGTCCGCTCGTCCTACTCAGACAAGCCCGGCACCGTCGTCGTCGGATCGATCAAGGACATAGCCATGGAAGACCCAATCCTGACCGGAGTCGCGCACGACCGCAGCGAGGCCAAGGTGACCGTCGTCGGCATCCCCGACATCCCGGGGTACGCCGCCCGGGTGTTCCGGGCCGTCGCCGACGCCGACGTCAACATCGACATGGTGCTGCAGAACGTCTCCAAGATCGAGGACGGCAAGACCGACATCACCTTCACCTGCTCGCGCGACAGCGGGCCCACGGCGGTGGCCAAGCTGGACGCGCTCTCCGACGAGATCGGGTTCACCCAGCTGCTCTACGACGACCACATCGGCAAGGTGTCGCTGATCGGCGCGGGCATGCGCAGCCACCCCGGCGTCACCGCGACCTTCTGTGAGGCCCTGGCCGCCGTCGGCGTCAACATCGAGCTGATCTCCACCTCCGAGATCCGCATCTCGGTGCTGTGCCGGGACACCGAACTAGATAAGGCCGTCGTGGCGTTGCACGAGGCGTTCGGGCTCGGCGGTGACGAGAAGGCGACGGTGTATGCGGGAACGGGCAGGTAAATGGTTGCGATCGGAGTGGTAGGCGCCACCGGCCAGGTCGGCCAGGTGATGCGCAGGTTGCTCGACGAGCGGGACTTCCCCGCCACGTCGGTGCGGTTCTTCGCGTCGGCCCGTTCACAGGGCCGCAAGCTGGAGTTCCGCGGGCAGGAGATCGAGGTCGAGGACGCCGCGACGGCGGACCCCGCGGGCCTGGACATCGCGCTGTTCTCGGCCGGCAAGACGATGTCGCTGGTGCAGGCGCCGCGGTTCGCCGCGGCCGGGGTGACGGTGATCGACAATTCGTCGGCCTGGCGCAAGGACCCCGAGGTGCCGCTGGTGGTGTCCGAGGTGAACTTCGAGAGGGACGCCCACCACCGACCCAAGGGCATCATCGCCAACCCGAACTGCACCACGATGGCCGCGATGCCGGTGCTCAAGGTGCTGCACGACGAGGCCGAGCTGGTGCGCATGGTGGTCTCGAGCTACCAGGCGGTGTCCGGCAGCGGGCTGGCCGGGGTGGAGGAGCTGGCGACGCAGGCGCGCGCGGTCATCGACGACGCCGAGCAGCTGGTGCACGACGGCTCCGCGGCCGAGTTCCCGGCGCCCAAGACCTATGTCGCGCCCATCGCGTTCAACGTGGTGCCGTTGGCCGGCTCGCTGGTGGACGACGGCTCCGGGGAGACCGACGAGGACCAGAAGCTGCGGCACGAGAGCCGCAAGATCCTCGGCATCCCCGACCTGGCGGTGAGCGGCACCTGCGTCCGGGTGCCGGTGTTCACCGGACACTCGCTGTCGATCAACGCCGAATTCGCCCGGCCGCTGTCGCCGGAGCGCGCGCGAGCGCTGCTCGACGGCGCGCCCGGCGTCAAGGTGGTCGACGTGCCGACCCCGCTGGCGGCCGCGGGCGTCGACGACTCCCTGGTGGGCCGCATCCGGCGCGACCCGGGTGTGCCCCACGGGCGCGGCCTGGCCTTATTCGTGTCGGGAGACAACCTGCGCAAGGGGGCGGCGCTGAACACCATCCAGATCGCCGAGCTGCTGGCCGCCCAGCTGTGAATCGGCGGGTGGGCTCATCGAGCTCAGCCCACACCCGACTGGTCGCGCGGTGCTCGCTCGCACTGACTCTGCTTGCGCCGCAATGGTTTTGGGTGGCGCACGCCGACCCGCCGGCGCCGGCCCCCGAGCCTATCGTGCAGCCGCTGGCGCCCGGGCAGGTGCTGCGGATCGGCCCCACCGCCGGCACCGGCACCCCCACCGGGGACTACGGCATCGGCGCGACCGACCTGTGTGAGTTCGTCGAGTTTCCCACCGAGCTGCTGCAGGTCTGCGGGGACAGCTTCGCCGGGCAGGGGGTGGGGTTCGGCGGCTGGTATGCGCCGGTCGCGCTGCATGTGGACACCGCGTCCGTCGACGACCCGGCCGGGGTCCGCTACACCGGCGTGACCGGGATCGGCAACCCGTTGCTGGCCGATCCCACCCCGGCAGGCTCCTCGCAACTGCCCGCCGGGGTGGTGCAGATCAACCGGCGCAACTACGTGATGGTGACGACGACGAGGAACCTCGAGCCGCAGAGCTCTCGGCTGGTGACGGCCGAGCCCGCGCGGGCGGGGTGGCAGACCGTCGCCGGGTCGCGGCGACCGGCCTCGTATCAGGGCGGCTCGCAGACGCAGATCAGTGGCTACTACGACCCGATCCCCACCCCGGACTCGCCCACCGGGTGGGTGTACATCGTGGCCGACAGCTTCACCCGCAGGGAGCCGGTCGTGCTGTATCGGGTGCCCCCGCAATCGTTTACCGACCGGTCCCGCTGGCAGGGCTGGGCGGCCGGACCGGGCGGCGGCTGGGGTAAGCCCCCGACCCCGTTGTGGGCAGACGCGGTGGGCGAGCTGTGCGTGCGGCAGATCGACGGCAAGGCGGTGTTGTCCTATTTCAACGCCGTCACCGGCAACATGGAGGTCCGCGTCGCCGACGACCCGACGGCGCTGGGTGACGCCCCGGTGACCACGGTGGTGCAGCACGACGAGTGGCCCGAGCCGGCCGAGAGCCTGCCGCCGCCCTACGACAACCGGCTTGCGCAGCCGTACGGCGGGTACATCTCGCCCGGTTCCACCCTTGACGAGCTACGGCTCTTCGTCAGCCAGTGGGACACCCGCGCTCGGGTGGCCGCGCCGTACCGGGTCATCCAATTCGCGGTCAACCCGTTCAAACCGGAGTCAGCCGGCTGAATCGCGGGCCGCGTGCCGCCCGCGTCAGAGGACGATCTCCTTCGGCGGCGCCTCCGGCCGGTCGGTGGGCGGGGGCTCGGTGGGAACCGGCCCGGCCGTCTGTCCGCCGGGCGCGGCGCCTTCGGCGAGGGACGCTTGCCGTTGGGCTTCCTCGGCGGCCTTCGCTTCCTCGGCGGCCTTCGCTTCCTCGGCGGCCTTCGCTTCCTCGGCGGCCTTCGCTTCCTCTTGGGCCTTGGCTTCCTCCTCGGCCTTCGCTTCGTCTTCCTTCTTCTTCTCCTCGTCCACCGGGGTGGTGTCCGAGGCGAGCGTCGCCGGGGCCGCGCCCCCCTGCCCGAGGCCCTGGAAGCTTTGCGCGGCGCCCTGCACGCCCTGCATCACACCCTGCATCCCCTGGCCGAGGCCCTGCAGGCCTCCCGCGACCTGACCAAGCTGCGGGGTGTTCAGACCGGGCGTCGGATTCGGCTTCGGGTCGGGCTTGGGTTCTGGCTTGGGTTCGGGCTTGGGTCCTTCACCGGGGGCGTGGATCACCGTGGCCTTGGGGGGAGGCGGGGGATTCACCGGCGCCAGGGGCAAGTTCGCGTATTTCACGTAATAACTCAGCGCGGATTCCGATTGCGCCTGAAGTTTCTCGTACCAGTCGATGGCCGACGGCAAGTAGGCCTGGTTGTTCTGCGAGTAATACGCATACCAGTAATCGCAGAGGGCGACCTCATAGGACGTGGGATGCGCGCCCTCCAACGCGTACTGGTCCTGATAACCGGTCTTGCCGGCGGCCTTCTTGTGCACGTCGACGACCCGGTTGGCCTGCTTGGCGAGGTCCCCGCACAGCGCCGCCATCGTTATCACGTATTCCCGCTGTTTCTGGAAGTTCTGCTCGACGCTGTCCCTGGCCTCACCCTCCCAGCTGTTGAACAGCCGGAATCGATTGGTCTGCTCCAGAAAGGCCCGCTGGAACGTAATCCATTCCTGCGCGAACCCCCTGAAGGCGGTGCCCTGGTCGCCGGATTCGATCTCCGCCGCCGCCTGCCGCACCTCGTAGTAGGGGAGCTCGATCGTCGACGCCGCCGGCAACGGCGGCGGCGCGGTCCACGGCTCTTCGTCCGCGACCACCGCCGCGGGGGCCACCGACGACGCGGATGAACCGCTGTTCATGGTGCTTGCAATGGCCTCCGCGGACTCCGTCTCGACCTGCTCGTAGGCCTTGGCCGCGTTCCGCAGGGATTTGGCGAGCGCCTTCCACTCCCGTTCGCACCCTTTGAGGTACATCCGCACATTGTCGGCGTTGAGCGCGAGGCGTGCGGCCGCGTCGGTGACGAACGTCAGGCCACACGGCCCCGGTGGGTTGGTGGACGGGACGGGCGGCAGCGGTTGCTCGATCTCGGCGGCGCGCGCGAGGAGCTCCTGATACTCGACGTTCAGCGTCTGCGTCATAGCCGCTCGTACTCCTTGTGCCGCGGGCGGTGCGGTGGCGCCGGTCACCACCAGAGCAATCCTAAGCCCGCGAGTGGGGCCTGGTATGCGCTTATTTGCGCGGGCCGCGCGGCGCGAAACCCGCAGGAATGCGCAGCGGGGCAGGCGATGTCGGCGGCCGGCGCGGCCCGCCGTTTCAGACGGGGCCGGGCTCACAGCTGCTACATAACCAATGCATAGCCCGAACTATTGTTAACGCCTTCATCATTTGTCTCATGAGTGAAACAGCTGAAACCCCCACCGTGCGGTCGTCCACCGCAACCGCACCGGCCGCCGCGGAAGCCGTGGCGGCATACCGCGCCCCGCGGGTCTTCCAACTCGCCGCGTGGGTCGCCATCGTCGCCGGGATCGTGTTCATCGTCGCGGTCGTCTTCTTCACCGGCTTCATCCTCGGCCACCGCGGCGGACACCACGGCCATCACCATCACAAGCACCACGCCGCGTGGATGCACCAGCACCGCATGGGCGGCCCGGGCGGCCCGGGCGGCATCCAGCAGGGCGGACCCGGTGCGCAGCAGGGCGGACCCGCTTCGGCGACTCCCGGCGCGCCCGGCCCCAGCCAGATTCCGTCGTCGGTCGCCCCCTCCCGGTAGTCCAATCCCCGTCGATCAATCAGCAGCCCGGTGCTCACCAGAGCACCGGGCTGCGTGTCGCTTCGTCGCCGGCGACTAACCGGCGGGTATCGATTCACAGCAAGTTTGTCGGCGCAACCTGTTAGGCCCGACGCGGCGCTGGGCAATATTCAAGGCATGAGCCAGACACCCGAGCCGACGACCCCCTCGACGCCCGCCGCCGCAACCGCGGCCCCGCCGCCGCCCCCGGAGCGGGTGCGGCCGCCGCGGCTCTACACGGCGGCGGCCTGGGTGATCATCGTCGCCGGCGTCGTCTTCATCATCTCCACGGTGTTCTTCGCGGGCGCCTTCGTTTACGGGTATTACCACCACTGCCACCATCACCACGGCCAGATGTTCCGGCCGGGTGGCAGCCCCGGGCCGGGCAACGGCCAATGGGGTCCCGGACCCACCCCGGCCAGCCCGTGGGGTGGCGGCCCCGGGTTGATCGTGCCCATGCCGCCCGGCGGTCCGGGCGGCCCCGGCGGACCGGTCAGCGGCCCGGGCGTCAGCGGCCCCGGCGGGCCGTCGATGAGCCCGCCCGCCGCGCCGGCACCGCGTCCCTGACCGACCGCTTCGGATAACCGACGCAGCCCACCAAACGAGGAGACAGCGAAATGACGGAACGCTTCACCACCAACGACGCGGGCATCGCCGCCCCCAGTGACGACCAGTCGTTGACGATCGGTCCCGACGGCCCGATCCTGCTGCAGGACCATTACCTGATCGAGCAGATGGCCCAGTTCAACCGGGAGCGCATCCCGGAGCGTCAGCCGCACGCAAAGGGCGGCGGCGCCTTCGGCACCTTCGAGGTCACCAACGACGTCAGCAAATACACCAGGGCCGCGGTGTTCCAGCCCGGCACCAAGACGGACATGCTGGCGCGGTTCTCCACCGTCGCCGGCGAGCGGGGCAGCCCGGATACGTGGCGCGATCCCCGCGGCTTCGCGCTGAAGTTCTACACCAGCGAAGGCAACTTCGACATGGTCGGCAACAACACACCGGTCTTCTTCATGCGGGACCCGCTGAAGTTCCAGCACTTCATCCGGTCCCAGAAGCGTCTGCAGGCCAGCAACGTCCGCGACCACAACATGCAGTGGGACTTCTGGACGCTCTCGCCGGAGTCGGCCCACCAGGTGACCTGGCTGATGGGCGACCGGGGGATCCCCAAGACGTGGCGCCACATGAACGGCTACAGCAGCCACACCTACAGCTGGATCAACGCCGCCGGCGAGATCTTCTGGGTGAAGTACCACTTCATCACCGACCAGGGGATCGACTTCCTGCCCCAGGAGGACGCCGACAGGCTGGCCGGCGAGGACGGCGACTACCACCAGCGCGACCTCTACGAGGCGATCGAGGGCGGCCAGCACCCCAGCTGGACGCTCAAGATGCAGATCATGCCGTACGACGAGGCCCGCAATTACCGGTTCAACCCGTTCGACCTGACCAAGGTGTGGCCGCACGGCGACTACCCGCTGATCGACGTCGGCAAGATGACGCTGAACCGCAACGTGACCGACTACCACACCGAGATCGAGCAGGCCGCTTTCGAGCCGAACAACACGGTGCCCGGCACCGGGCTGAGCCCGGACAAGATGCTGCAGGCCCGCGGGTTCTCCTACTCCGACGCGCACCGCGCCCGGCTGGGGACCAACTACCGGCAGATCCCGGTGAACACGCCGAAGGTCGAGGTGAACAGCTACTCGAAGGACGGCGCGATGCGCATGCAGAACGTCTCCGACCCCGTGTACGCGCCCAATTCCTACGGTGGCCCGCACGCCGACCCGGCACGCGCCGCGGAGGTGCGCTGGCACGCGGACGGCGACATGGTCCGCGCCGCGTACACGCTGCACGCCGAGGACGACGACTGGGGGCAGGCCGGCACCATGGTCCGCGACGTCCTGGACGACGCCGCGCGGGACCGGTTGGCGCACAACATCATTGGACACGTCTCCAAGGGTGTGAAGGAGCCGGTGCTGTCGCGGGTGTTCGAGTACTGGCGCAACGTCGACCCCGATCTGGGCAAGAAGGTGGAAGAGGGCGTGCGGGCAGAAGGGGGCTGACCACGCCCCGGCGTTCCTGGCATGATCGCTGGAATGACCATGTGGGTCCGCGCGGCCGCGATCGCCATCGCTCTCGCCATCGACGCCGCGGCCGCCCTGCCCGTCGCGGCCGCCCACCCGTCGGAACCCGGGGTGGTGAACTACGCGGTGCTGGGCAAGGGCTCGGTCGGCAACATCGTCGGCGGCCCGATGGGCTGGGAATCGGTGTTCACCCAACCCGTGCAAGGCGATTGGGTGGACGTGCCGGTGTGCAACAACTGGGCCGACATCGGGCTGCCCGAGGTGTACAACGACCCGGACCTGGCGTCCTTCAACGGCGCGGTCACCCAGACGTCGGCCACCGACCAGACCCACCTCGTCAAGCAGGCGGTGGGCGTGTTCGCCACCGGCGACGCCGCCGGTCGCGCGTTCCACCGCGTGGTGGACCGGACGGTGGGCTGCTCGGGCCAGACCACCGCGGTGCATCTGGACAACGGCGTCACCCAGGTGTGGTCGTTCGACGGCGGGCCGCCGGGTGCCGCCGACGCCAACTGGACCAAGCAGGAGGCCGGCACCGATCGGCGGTGTTTCAATCAAACCAGGCTGCGCGAAAACGTGTTGTTGCAGGCCAAGGTCTGCCAATCTGGCAACGCCGGACCGGCGGTCAACGTGCTGGCCGGGGCGATGCAGAATGCGCTGGGTCAATGAATCGGGTTTCGGGGCCCGTTCTCAGCACGCTTGAAAGTCGGCACGAACGGGAATATGTCGGGGCCATCTGCTAGATGAAGTAGTGGCGGTTATCGTCCCTTTAGCTCCCCGCGAGGAGGCGGTCCGCCGGCGCGTGTTCAGGCTGTTCGGGCCCGAAGGGATCGTGATATGACGTTCGCCGCTATCACTACCGCGGGCTCCGAGCTGTACAGCGCGGCCATGGCCGATTCCAAGGCCGCCGCGCGCTACATCGCCGACGCCTGCCTCGTGGACGCGCCCCTGGGCCGCGTCGGCCTGGAGGTGGAGGCCCATTGCCACGACCCGGCCGACCCGCACCGCAGGCCCGGCTGGGAGGAGATCGCCGAGGTACTCGGCGTGCTGCCGGCGCTGCCGGGCGGCAGTCGGGTCACGGTGGAACCCGGCGGCGCGGTGGAGCTGTCCGGCCCGCCGGCCGACGGGGTGCTTGCCGCGATCGACGCGATGCGGCGCGACCAGGCCGTGCTGCGGTCGGCGTTCGCCGACGCCGGGCTGGGTCTGGTTTTCCTCGGGGCGGACCCGCTGCGGGCACCGCAGCGCATCAACCCGGGCGCGCGCTACCGCGCCATGGAGCAGTTCTTCGCGTCCAGCCGCTCGGGCGAGGCGGGCGCGGCGATGATGACGTCGACCGCATCCATCCAGGTCAACCTGGACGCCGGGCCGCGGGCCGGCTGGGCGGACCGGGTGCGGCTGGCGCACGCCCTCGGGCCGACCATGATCGCGCTGGCCGCGAACTCCCCGATGCTGTGCGGGGACTTCACCGGGTGGGCGTCCACTCGCCAGCGGGTGTGGGGTCAGATGGACTCGGCGCGGTGCGGGCCCATCCTGGGCGCCAGCGGCGACGACCCGGGCACCGACTGGGCGCGCTACGCGCTCAAGGCCCCGGTCATGCTGGTGCACGCCCCGGACGCCGTGCCGGTCATGGAATGGGTGCCGTTCGCCGACTGGGTGGACGGGCGTGTGCTGCTCGGCGACCGCCGTCCGACC
The DNA here is from genome assembly GCF_001414075.1 of Mycobacterium sp. UM_11. Taxonomy (NCBI): domain Bacteria; kingdom Bacillati; phylum Actinomycetota; class Actinomycetes; order Mycobacteriales; family Mycobacteriaceae; genus Mycobacterium; species Mycobacterium sp. UM_11. Next base: position 29,844 of record NZ_LATC01000026.1, read on the forward strand.
GTCGCCGACCTGGAATACCATCTGACCACGTTGTTTCCGCCCGTACGCCCGAGGCAGTGGCTGGAGATCCGCTACCTCGACAGCCTGCCGGACGAACTCTGGCCGGCCGTGGTGTTCACGCTGGTGGCCCTGCTCGACGACCCCGAAGCCGCCGCCGCCGCGACCGAGGCGGTCCAGACGGTGGCCACCGCGTGGGACACCGCGGCCCGGCTGGGTCTGCGGGACCGTCGACTGCACACCGCGGCGACCAAGTGCGTGGCCGTCGCCGCCCGGCTGGCCCCACCCGAACTCGGCGATTCGATGCAGCGTCTGCTCGACGCCGTCGAACGGGGCCGATGTCCGGGTGATGACTTCTCCGACAACGTGATTCGGCACGGCATCGCGGCTACCGTGGCGCGACTGGCGCAAGGGGAGCTGTGACGTCCGCGCAAAGGCTTGCCGACGATTTGGCGCGGGCGCGGGCGCGAACACTGCGCCTGGTCGCTTTCGACGACGACGAACTGTACCGGCAGTACGACCCGCTGATGAGCCCGCTGGTGTGGGATCTCGCGCACATCGGGCAGCAGGAGGAGTTCTGGCTGCTGCGCGCCGGTGACCCGGGCCGGTCCGGCATGTTGCCACCGGCCGTCGAGGGCCTCTACGACGCCTTCGTGCATTCCCGCGCGAGCCGGGTCGAGTTGCCGTTGCTGTCCCCCGACCGCGCGCGGGCGTACTGCCGCACCGTGCGGTCGGCGGTGCTCGATGCCCTCGACGCGTTGCCCGAGGAAAGCGACGACTTCGCGTTCGGGTTGGTGGTCAGCCACGAGAACCAGCACGACGAGACCATGCTGCAGGCGCTGAACCTGCGCAGCGGCGCCCCGCTGCTGCAGGAGGGCGCGGCGCTGCCGGCCGGCCGGCCCGGCCTGGCCGGGACCTCGGTGCTGGTGCCCGCCGGGCCGTTCGTGCTGGGCGTGGACGCCGCGAGCGAACCGTATTCGCTGGACAACGAGCGTCCCGCCCACGTCGTCGAGTTGCCGGCGTTCCGGATCGGCCGGGTGCCGGTCACCAACGGCGAGTGGCGGCACTTCATGGACGACGGCGGGTACCTCCAGCCGCGGTGGTGGTCCGAGCGCGGCTGGGAGCATCGCCAGCGCGCGGGCCTGACCGCGCCGCAGTTCTGGAGCGCCGACGGGCGGACCCGCACCCGGTTCGGCCACGTCGAAGACGTCCCCGCCGACGAGCCGGTGCAGCACGTCACCTACTTCGAGGCGCAGGCCTACGCGGCCTGGGCCGGCGCCCGGCTGCCCACCGAGATGGAGTGGGAGAAGGCCTGTGCCTGGGACCCCGCCACCGGCACCCGGCGCCGCTACCCGTGGGGTTCCGAGCCGCCGTCGGATGCCCTCGCGAACCTGGGCGGCACGTCGTTGCGTCCCGCGCCCGTCGGGGCCTATCCGGCCGGTGCGTCGGCGTACGGGGCGGAGCAGATGCTCGGCGACGTGTGGGAGTGGACCAGCTCGCCGCTGCGGCCGTGGCCGGGTTTCGTCCCGATGATTTACGAGCGGTATTCGCAGCCGTTCTTCGACGGCGACTACCGGGTGCTGCGCGGTGGCTCGTGGGCCGTGGAGTCCGCCATCCTGCGGCCCAGCTTCCGGAACTGGGATCACCCGATCCGGCGTCAGATCTTCTCCGGCGTCCGATTGGCTTGGGACGTCGAGGATTTCGCCTGATGTGCCGTCACCTCGGCTGGCTCGGGGCCGACGTCAGCGTCTCCTCGCTGGTGCTGGACCCGCCGTACGGGCTGCGGGTGCAGTCGTATGCCCCGCGCCACCAGAAGCACTGCCTGCTCAACGCCGACGGTTGGGGTGTCGGATTCTTCGACGGCGGCACCCCACGCCGCTGGCGCAGCCAGGCGCCGTTGTGGGGCGACGTGTCGTTCGACTCCATCGCGCCGGCCCTGCGCAGCCATTGCGTGGTGGCAGCGGTGCGCTCGGCGACCGTCGGCATGCCCATCGAAGTCAGCGCGACGGCCCCGTTCACCGACGGCCAGTGGTTGCTGTCGCACAACGGAATCGTCGACCGTGCGGTGCTGCCGGTCGCCGCGCGGGCCGAATCGGTCTGCGACAGTGCTATTCTCGCGGCCGTCATCTTCGAGCGCGGCCTCGACGCGCTCGGTGAAACCATTACCGAGATCGCGGCGGCCGACCCGAACGCCCGGCTGAACATCCTGGCCGGCAACGGCTCTCGCCTGCTGGCGACGGCCTGGGGTGACACGTTGTCGCTCCTGCGCCGCCCGGACGGTGTCGTGCTGGCCAGCGAACCCTATGACAACGACTCCGATTGGGAGGATGTGCCGGATCGCCACCTCGTCGAAGTCACCGCGGCGGGTGTCACACTGACCCCGCTGGAACACCCGGAAGGTTCTCGATGACGCTGACACTGTCCAACCACCTGGCCGCCGACTCCGCGTACCAGGCCTTGCGCCGGGACGTGTTCGAGGGGCTGCAACAGACGCCGAAGTCGTTGCCGCCCAAGTGGTTCTACGACTCGCTGGGCAGTCATCTGTTCGACCAGATCACCCGGTTGCCCGAGTACTACCCGACCCGCGCCGAGGCCGAGATCCTGCGCGCGCGCTCGGCCGAGGTCGCGGCGGCCAGCGGGGCCGACACCCTGGTGGAGCTGGGCAGCGGGACGTCGGAGAAGACCCGGCTGTTGCTCGACGCGCTGCGCGAGCGCGGGGCGCTGCGCCGCTTCGTCCCGTTCGACGTCGATGCCGGCATCTTGTCGACGGCCGCGGCGGCCATCCAGCGCGAGTACGACGGCGTCGAAATCAACGCCGTCTGCGGCGATTTCGAGGAACACCTGACCGAGATCCCGACCGGCGGGCGGCGCCTGTTCGTGTTCCTGGGGTCGACGATCGGCAACCTGACGCCCGGTCCGCGGGCCGAGTTCCTGGCCAGCCTGGCGGCCCAGATGCGGCCGGGGGACAGCCTGCTGCTGGGCACGGACCTGGTCAAGGACACCGGCCGGCTGGTGCGCGCCTATGACGACTCGGCCGGGGTGACGGCGGCGTTCAACCGCAACGTGCTGGCCGTGATCAACCGGCAACTCGACGCCGATTTCGACGTCGAGGCTTATCAGCACGTGGCGCGCTGGAACGCCGGGGAGGAACGCATCGAAATGTGGTTGCGCGCCAGCCGGGACCAGCGGGTCCGCGTCGACGCGCTCGACCTGACCGTCGATTTCGCGGCCGGGGAGGAGATGCTCACCGAGGTGTCGTGCAAGTTCCGCCCGGACGGGGTGAGCGCCGAACTGGCCGGCGCCGGACTGCGGCGCACCCGGTGGTGGACGGACGCCGCGGGCGATTTCGGGTTGTCGTTGGCCGTGAAGTGACGGCCGACGGGTCGCTGGCGCAGCGATGGCGGGCGGCCCGCCTGCCCGTGGCCGGACTGCACCTGGACAGCGCGGCCTGTTCGCGGCAGAGCCTCGCGGTGATCGCGGCCGCCGACCAGCACGCGCGCAACGAGTCGGAGGTCGGCGGGTACGTCGCGGCGGAGGCGGCCGTGCCCGCGCTCGACGCCGGGCGGGTCGCGTTCGCCGCGCTGGCCGGCATGCCCGACGCCGAGGTGGTGTTCACCACGGGCTCGCTGAACGCGTTGGACCTGCTGCTCGGCGCCTGGCCGACGGATCGCCGCCGGGTCGCGTGCCTGCCCGGCGAATACGGCCCGAACCTGGCGCTGTTTGCCGCCCACGGATTCGACCGTCAGCTGTTGCCGACGCTCGACGACGGCCGCGTCGCGCTCGACGACGCGGCGCTGGCGCTTGCGGACGAACCGCCCGATCTGGTCCACCTGACCGCGGTCGGCAGCCACAGCGGTGTGGTGCAACCGTTGTCGATGATCGCCCGGCTGTGCCGCGAACTGGGGCTGCCGCTCGTCGTCGACGCCGCCCAGGCGCTGGGCCAGGTGGACTGCGCGGTCGGCGCCGACGCGACCTACGCGTCGTCGCGCAAGTGGATCGCCGGGCCGCGCGGCGTCGGGGCGCTGGCGGTGCGCCGGGAACTGATGGAAACCCTGCGGCCCAGGCTGGCGGCGCCGGATTGGCTCGCGGGATCGTCCACGGTGGCCCAGCAACTCGAGTTCGGCGAAGCCAATATCGCCGCGCGCGTGGGCTTTTCACTGGCTTTGGGGGAGCATCTGGCGTACGGCCCGCAGGCCGTGCGGACGCGGCTGGCCGAGGTGGGCGCTGCCAGCCGCAGGGCGCTGGCCGACGTGGCCGGCTGGGCGGTGGTCGAAGAGGTCGACGAGCCGAGCGCCATCACTACGCTGGCCCCGGTCGACGGCGCCGATCCGCAGGCGGTGCGCGCGTGGCTGCTCGCCGAGCGGCGGATTCTCACCACCTTCGTCGGCGTGCAGCGGGCGCCCCTGGAACTGGCCGGGCCGGTGCTGCGGATCTCGCCGCACGTCGACGCCAGGGCCGACGATCTGCAGACCTTCGCCGAGGCGCTGATCGCGGCGACGGCGGCGACGTCCGCCTGAGAGATCAGTCCGCTTTGTGCGCGGTCAGCAGGTAGGCGGGCATCTTGATTCGGCCCTTCTCGTCGCGTTCGTGCGGCGGGAATTCGAAAGGCGCGTTGGGGATTTCGACGACGTTCGACAGGATGTGGGCCGGCCGGATCTCGTCGACCTCCCAATGCTTGCTCACCGCGGCGCGAAGTTCGTCTTCGTCGACCTCGTTGGGCTTCGGCTCCATCTCGGCGGGAAAGGCGCCCTTGGCGAACACCAGCACGAACAGGCCGGCCCCCGGCGCGGCCGCGCGGTGGATGGAGCTCAGGTAGCCGTCGCGGCCCTCGACCGGCAGCGAGTGGAACAGCGTGGAATCGACGATCGTGGAGAACCGGCCGTCATAACCACTGAACGAAGTGATGTCGGCCTGGACGAAGCTGGCCGTGGTCAGGCCGCGCTCCCGGGCGGCCTCGGTGGCCGCCGCGACGGCCGTCGGCGTGAGGTCGACGCCCACCACCGTGTAACCCTGCGCGGCCAGCGCCAACGACAGCTCGGCGACCCCGCAGCCCGCGTCCAGGACGTCGCTGCGGAATTTCCCGGCGGCGGCCAGCGCGGCCAGTTCGGGTTGCGGCTCACCGATGTTCCACGGCGGCGGGCCCTCGAAGTGCGCCTGCTCGCGGTATGCGCTGTCCCAGTCCATGACCTGATCGCCCGTCATGGTTTCAACCTACCCGCGACTCCCAGGTGTGCACCGGCTCGTTGGCGTGCATGTGCTCGCAGTAGCGGCGCAGCATCTCGGCCAAGGCGGCGGGGCGGGTCATCCCGCCGGCTTCGAGCGCGCGCACGGTCGACACCTGCCAGCTGGCGCCGTTGCGGCCCGTTCGGGCGCGGCCCTCGACGACACCGAGGAAGCGGTCGCGCACTTGCGCGTCCATGCCCCAGCGGCGCAGTCCCTCGTCGGCGATCGGCAGCAGCGTGTCCAGCACCAGCGTGGTCGCCGCAACCTCGCCTAGGCCCGGCCAATGCAGCCGGGCATCGATGCCGTTGCGCGCCGCGGCGAGGAAATTCGCTTGCGCCGCAGCGAAATCCATGCCGTGCCACACGGGGTTGTCCTCCTCGGACAGGACGCGCAGCACGCCGTAGAAGAAGGCCGCATTTGCCACCATGTCCACGACGGTCGGGCCGGCCGGCAACACCCGATTCTCCAGCCGCAGGTGCGGGCGCCCCTCGACCACGTCGTAGACCGGCCGGTTCCACCGGTACACGGTGCCGCTGTGCAACCGCATTTCGGACAGCCGCGGCGCCCGCCCGGCGGAAAGCTCGGCGGCCGGGTCCTCGTCGGACACCTCGGGCAGCAGGGGCGGGAAGTAGCGGATGTTCTCCTGGTAGAGGTCCAGGACCGAGGTGATCCACCGTTCGCCGAACCACACCCGCGGCCGCACGCCCCGCGACTTGAGCCGCTCGGGCCGGGTGTCGGTGGACTGGGTGAACAGCTCGATGCGGGTCTCGGCCCACAGCTGATGGCCGAAGAAGTACGGCGAGTTGGCCCCCAGCGCCAGCTGCGGGCCGGCCAGCACCTGGGCCGCGTTCCAGTTGGCGGCGAACCTTTCCGGGGCCAGTTGCAGGTGCAATTGGATACTGGTGCAAGCGGATTCGGGCGCGATGGACACGGCGTGCCAACTCAGCGGCTCGGGGCCGGAGATGTCGATCGGAATGTCTTCGCCGCGGGCGGTGAAGATCGATTCGTTGAGCGCCGCGTACCGTCTCGAGTCGCTCATCCAGCCGGTGGCCAGGTGTTCGGGCATCAGGGTGGGCAGGATCCCGATCATCACGATGTGCGCCCCGCCCGTGCCGGCCTTGATCTCGGCGTCGTTGAGGCTGGCCCGCACCTCGCCTTCCAGATCGAGCGCGGTGTGACCGGGCAGGGCGTGGGGCGGCACATTGAATTCGATGTTGTAGGCACCCAATTCCGGTTGGAAGGCCGGGTCTCCGATGGCGTTCAGCACGTCGCGGTTGGACATCGCCGGCTGGTAGTCGGCGTCGACGAGGTTGCACTCGATCTCCATGCCGGTGAGCGGCTGTTCGGAGTCGAAGTGGGACCGCGCCAGCATCGTTTCCAGGACGTCCAGGCAAAGCTCGAGCTTGCGCTGGTATTCCCGCCGTTGCGCGCTGTCGTACGTGGTGCGCTTGACCTCTTCGCCCACACCGCCGATGGAACAGGGTTGCCCGCGGTAACGCAAGCAGCGCGGCCGCTTGTCGAGTGGGGCAGACCGTGATGGACTCCTGACGTGCCCGAGTTTGTAGCCGCCATCGACCAGGGAACCACCAGCACCCGCTGCATGATCTTCGATCACGACGGGGCCGAAGTGGCGCGCCATCAACTTGAGCACGAACAGATCCTGCCCCGCGCCGGCTGGGTCGAGCACGACCCGGTGGAAATCTGGGAGCGCACCTCCTCGGTGCTGTTGTCGGTGTTGAATCGGGCCAATCTGTCCGCCAAAGACATTGTCGCGCTTGGCATCACGAACCAACGGGAGACCACGCTGGTGTGGGATCGGCGCACCGGCCGGCCCTATTACAACGCGATCGTCTGGCAGGACACCCGCACCGACCGGATCGCGTCGGCGCTGGAACGGGACGGCCGCGGCGAGGTGATCCGTCGCAAGGCGGGCCTGCCGCCGGCGACGTACTTCTCGGGCGGCAAGCTGCAGTGGATCCTGGAGAACGTCGACGGGGTGCGGGAGGCCGCCGAGAGCGGTGACGCCCTGTTCGGCACCCCGGACACCTGGGTGCTGTGGAATCTGACCGGTGGCCCGCGCGGCGGCGTGCACGTCACCGACGTGACCAACGCCAGCCGGACCATGCTGATGAACCTGGAGACGCTGGACTGGGACGACGAGCTGCTGTCGTTCTTCTCGATCCCGCGGGCGATGCTGCCGTCCATCGCCCCGTCGTCGTCGCCGCAGCCGTACGGCGTCTCGGCGCAGACCGGGCCGGTCGGCGGCGAGGTGCCGGTCACGGGCGTCCTCGGCGACCAGCACGCGGCGATGGTGGGCCAGGTGTGCCTGTCGGAGGGCGAGGCGAAAAACACCTACGGCACGGGAAACTTCTTGCTGCTCAACACCGGTGAGACGATCGTGCGATCCGACAACGGGCTGCTGACCACCGTCTGCTACCAGTTCGGCGACGCCAAACCCGTTTACGCGCTTGAGGGTTCGATCGCGGTCACCGGTGCCGCGGTGCAATGGCTGCGCGACCAGCTGGGCATTATCAGCGGCGCCGCGCAGAGCGAGTCGCTGGCGCGCCAGGTCGCCGACAACGGCGGGGTGTATTTCGTCCCGGCGTTCTCCGGGCTGTTCGCGCCCTACTGGCGCTCCGACGCCCGCGGGGCGATCGTGGGGTTGTCCCGGTTCAACACCAACGCGCACCTGGCCCGCGCGACGCTGGAGGCGATCTGCTACCAGAGCCGCGACGTGGTGGACGCGATGGCGGCGGATTCCGGTGTGCGCCTTGAGGTGTTGAAGGTCGACGGCGGCGTCACCGGCAACGACCTGTGCATGCAGATCCAGGCCGATGTGCTCGGCGTCGACGTGGTCCGTCCGGTGGTCGCCGAGACCACCGCGCTGGGCGCGGCCTACGCGGCGGGGTTGGCGGTGGGGTTCTGGGCCGACCCGTCCGACCTGCGCGCCAACTGGCACGAGGACAAGCGCTGGACGCCGGCCTGGAGCGACGAGGAGCGCGCGGCCGGCTACGAGGGGTGGCGCAAGGCGGTGCAGCGGACCCTGGACTGGGTCGACGTGTCCTGATCCAGGGTCCGCTGCGGGGCGGGGCTCAGTCCTCGCCGAGGATGCCGTAGACCTCGCGCCGGGCGTTATTGAGAATTTCGACGATGCGCTGCTGCTGCTCGGCGGTGGCGGTGTGCGCGGACTGCGCGACCGCGCCGAACAATTGGCCGACGGCGGCCCGCAGGTTCATCTGACCCGGGTCGGCGCCTTCGGCGATCTCGTCCCACGGCGGGGTCTCGATCTTCTCGGCCGCCGCGCGGCCCTCGTCGGTGAGCTCGAACAGCTTCTTGCTGCCTTCGCTCTCGCTGGCGGTGATCAGCCCCTCGTCAGTCAGCAGCTGCAGCGTCGGATAGACCGAGCCGGGGCTCGGCTTCCAGAGCCCGTTGCTGCGTTCGGCGATCTGCTGGATCATCTCGTAGCCGTGCATAGGCCGCTCGGCCAGCAGCGCCAGGATGGCCGCGCGGACGTCGCCGCGCTTACCGCGGCCGGGGCCGCCACGGCGCCATCCGCCGCGCCGGCCGCCCGGACCGAAGCCGAATCCCGGGCCGAACCCGGGTCCGAAGCCGGGGCCGAATCCGGGTCCGAAGCCGGGGCCGAATCCGTGGTCACCCGCCTGGTCGCGGAGGTTTTCGATGAATTCGCGCCGGGCCTGGCGGCGGGCGCCGTGCAGGGCGCGCCGTTGCGCCGGGCCGGGGGCGAAGCCGAATCCACCGGCGAACGGTCCGTTGGGGGGTGTGAATGGGTTGCTCATGGTTGTAGTCCTCACGTTCTCGGGGAAGCGCGCGATCTGCGCGCTTACGGAATATCACGATATATCGGAAACTATCGCGATGCAACGTCTGGTCGGCGGCAACCGCGGTGCGCCGCCGCCGCGATGCCCTTGACCTGCGCCGACGCGTTTCCGGCTGTGACCGCCGGGGCGGTTTGCGCCGCGCAGGCGGCGGGTAGGAACTTTGGGATGAACGCCGATAACTCCAACCTGGCGGTGGGCAGCGGGACCGCCGCGACCGGCCCCGGGCAGGGTGACAGCGGTCGCGGAAGTGGTAGCCGCAACGTGTGGCCGTGGGTCAACTGGGCGCTGGCGCTGGCCACCGTGCCCGCCGCGGCCATCGTGATGCTGTTCGCGCTCGGCGCGGTGATGAGTACCGCCGGCTGCGCCGACCGCAGTTGCCCCAACCTGGGCCGCGGCGGTATCGATTTCGGGGTTGCGTTCTACGGCGCACCCGCGGTCGCCGTCGTGGTGATCGTCATCTCGCTGTTCACCGCGAAGCGCCGCGGCGGCATCGCCGTTCCGCTGTTCGGGTGGGCGCTGCTGATCGCCGACGTCGCACTCATGGCGCTCAGCGTCTCCGGTTAGCCGCCGTCAGCCCGGGGGCGAAAAACCGCCCGGCGCGGGATTGGGGGGCGCCTGCGCGGGGGGCGCCTGCGCGGGTGGCGCCTGCTCCGGCCACGGGACCGCCTGCGGTTGCGGCCAGGATGGCCACGGCGCGGGGCCCGGCGGCATGGCGGGCCGAAGCCGGGCCAGCTCGCGGCGGTGCCGTTCGGCGAGCACGGCCGCGAGCACCAGCTCCGGCGGGGCGCCGGGCGGAGGCGGCGGGGCGACGCGGGACATCACGTCGCCGGCGATGCGATATGCCATCTGCTGGCGTAACTGCCGATCGAGTTGTGTTGCGCGCGAGAGGAATTGACGCGCGACCTCGGCTTGCCCGGGGGATAGCCCGGACAGCTGCAGCGACGAGGCCCACCAGGCCAGCGCGGGTGGCATCACCGGCGGGGGACCCAGCCGGGGCCCGCGTTCGTTGACCACGATGGTGCCGGCGAAGATGTCGCCGACCCGCTTGGCCTTGGGCGACAGCAGGCTACAGATGACGGCGGGACTACCGAACAGCATCCAGATCTCCACCACCGACGCGAGCGCCCGAAACAGGGCCTGCCGGAAGCGTTCTGGACCGCCGTCGTCGGACACCACCCGCAGCCCCATCGCGATCTTGCCCACCGAGCGTCCGCGCGTTGCCGTTTCGAGCACCACGGGGTAACCGACGATCACCACCACCGTGAAGATCAGCAGCACCGCGGTGCTCAGCGCCGGGTCGAACTCGGTCAGCGTGGCGGCCCACAGCATCAGCCCGAGGACGTAGCAGACGACGAGCACGGCGATATCGATCAGCGCGCTCAGCGTCCGCACCGGCAACTGGGCGATCTGTACATCGAGCACGACGGCGTCGCCGGTCACCACCTCCGACATAACACCGAACGGTACAGGGCGATTAGGCTGCGCAGGGTGGACGTCGACGCATTCGTGCTGGCCCATCGCGGTACCTGGGACCGCCTCGACCGGCTGGTCGGCAGGCGTCGCTCGCTGACCGGTGCCGAGGTCGACGAACTCGTCGAGCTGTACCAGCGGGTGTCCACCCACCTGTCGATGCTGCGCTCGGCCTCCTCGGACTCGCTGCTGATCGGTCGGCTCTCCAGCCTGGTCGCGCGCGCCCGATCCGTGGTGACCGGCGCCCACGCGCCGTTGACCCGCACCTTCACGCGGTTTTGGACGGTGTCCTTCCCGGTGGTCGCGTACCGGTCCTGGCGGTGGTGGCTGGGCACCGCGGTGGCCTTCTACGCCGTGGTCGTCGTCATCGCGTTCTGGGTGGCCGGCAGTCCCGAGGTGCAGTCGGTCGTCGGAACGCCAAGCGACATCGAGCAATTGGTCAACCACGACATCGCCTCCTACTACAGCGAACACCCCGCCGCGGCGTTCGCCCTGCAGATCTGGGTGAACAACTCCTGGGTGGCCGCGCAATGCATCGCGTTGGCCGTCCTGTTGGGTCTGCCGATCCCGATCGTGCTGTTCCAGAACGCCGCCAATCTGGGACTGATCTCCGGGCTGATGTTCCAGGCCGGCAAGGGCGGCCTGCTGCTCGGGCTGCTGCTGCCGCACGGGCTGCTGGAGCTGACGGCGGTGTTTTTGGCGGGGGCGGCGGGGATGCGGCTGGGCTGGTCGGTGATTTCGCCCGGCGACCGGCCCCGCGGACAGGTGCTGGCCGAACAGGGCCGCGCCGTCGTGTCGGTGGCGATCGGGCTGGTGGGCGTCCTTCTGGTCTCGGGGTTGATCGAGGCGCTGGTGACACCTTCGCCGCTGCCCACCTTCGTTCGGGTCGGCATCGGGATCGTCGCCGAGGCGGCGTTTTTGTTCTACATCGTGTACTTCGGTCGCCGCGCGGCCAGGGCCGGTGAGACCGGCGACATCGAAGACGCGCCCGACGTGATCCCCACGGGCTGAAGCGGTTACAACCGCCCGGTGGCCTTCATCGCCAGATAGCGGTCCGCCAGGGCGGGCGCGAGCTCGGTGGGTGGGGCGTCGACGACCTCCACCCCACCGCGGCGCAGCCGCGTGGCTATCGCGCGGCGGTCGTTGCGCGACCGTTCGGCGGCCGCGGCGTCGTACACGGCGGCGGGATCCGAGCGCCCGGCGGCCATCTGGTCTACCCGCGGGTCGGCGACCGCGGCCACCATCAGGTGGTGTTTCGCCGACAGCTGCGGCAGCACCGGCAGTAACCCCTCGTCCAGCGCGGTCGCGTTCAGGTCGGTCAGCAGCACCACCAGCGAGCGCCGGCGCGCCCGCCGCGAAATGGCGGAAACCATTGCGGTCCAATCGGGTTCGAGCAGCGCGGGTTGCAGGGGGGCCATCGCTTCGACGAGCTGGGCGAGCAGTTCGGTGCGCGAGGCGCCGAACACGCCGGCCCGGGTGACCCGGTCGTGGGCGAGGAAGTCGACGTGGTCGCCGGCCCGCGACGCGAGCGCCGCCAGCAGCAGGGCGGCATCCATCGACCAGTCCAGCCGGGGCCAGCCCGCGGGGTCGGAGGCGGTCGGGTCGACGCCGACGCGGCCCGCGGCGGTGCGGCCCGTGTCGAGCACGATCACCACGCGCCGGTCGCGTTCGGGTCGCCAGGTGCGGACGACGACGTCGGCGCGGCGCGCGGTGGCGCGCCAGTCGATCGACCGCACGTCGTCCCCGACGACATACTCGCGCAGCGAGTCGAATTCGGTGCCCTGCCCGCGGATCAGCGTCGGCAGCAGGCCGTCGATCTCGCGCAGTTTGGCCAGCCGCGCGGGCAGGTGCTTGCGGGACAGGAAGGGCGGCAGCACCCGCAGCAGGCCCGGAACCGCTTGCGAGCTCTGCCGTCCCGCCAGCCCCAGTGGGCCGATGGACCGGGCGGTGACCACCTTCGCGCGCTGCTCGCCGCGGCGGACGGGTCGCAGCCGGGACTGGACGTGCTGGTGCTGCCCCGCCGGGATGTGCACGGGGTGGATGCGGGGCTGCGCGCCGGCGCTGGGCGGCCAGGCGTCGCGAACCTGGCCGCGAAACCGCCGCCGGCCGTCATTGTGGATCAACAGCCCGACGTCCACCTGCTGGGCGAGCCGGGCGGAGCGGTCCGGGGACCGGATGTAGCGCAGTTTGCGGGTGCTGGCCGCCAGCGCGACGTCCGCGGCCACCGCGATCGCCAGCGTGACGAACAGAACGCCGAAAGTCCTTGCCGGCCAGGGCGACAGCGCGATGGGCAGGACGCACATCAGCGCGACCAGCCCGGTGCGTCCGGTCAGGATCACTAGCGCGGCACCGGAACCGACGCCAATATTCCGTCGAGCACGCCGTCGGGGGTGGCCCCTTCGAGCTCGGCCTCGGGGCGCAGCATCACCCGGTGCCGCAACGTCGGCCGGGCCATCGCCTTGACGTCGTCGGGGGTGACGTAGTTGCGGCCGGACAGCCACGCCCAGGACCGGGCCGTGGCCAACAGCGCGGTCGCCCCGCGCGGCGACACGCCCAGCTGCAGCGCGGGCGACGAGCGGGTGGCCCCGACGATGTCGACGATGTAGCCCAGCACCTCGTCGGCGACCAGCACCTGCCGCACCGCGTCGCGCCCGGCGGACAGCTCGGTGGGCCCGGCCACCGGCTTGATCGCCGACAGGTCGCGGGGGTCGAAGCCCTGGGCGTGCCGCCCGAGGATGGCGATTTCCGAATCACGGGGCGGCAGAGTCACATTCAGTTTCAGCAGGAAGCGATCCAGCTGTGCCTCGGGCAGCTGGTAGGTGCCCTCGTATTCGACGGGGTTCTGCGTCGCGGCGACGATGAACGGGTCGGGCAGGGGCTGCGGCACCCCGTCCACGCTGACCTGACGCTCTTCCATCGCCTCGAGCAGCGCGGCCTGTGTTTTCGGCGGGGTCCGGTTGATCTCGTCGGCCAACAGCAGGTTGGTGAACACGGGCCCCGGCCGGAACGCGAACGCGGCGGTGCGCGCGTCGTACACCAGTGAGCCCGTGACGTCGCCGGGCATCAGGTCGGGGGTGAACTGCACGCGCTTGAACTCCAATTGCAGCGCGGCGGCCAGCGCCCGCACCAGCAGCGTCTTCGCCACTCCCGGAACGCCTTCCAGCAGCACGTGGCCCCGGCAGAGCAGCGCGATCACCAGGCCGCTGACCACCCCCTCCTGTCCGACGACGGCCTTGGCGAGCTCACCGCGCAACGCCAGCAGCGCATCTCGCGCCGCCTCGGCGGTGGGGGTCTGGGCGGGGGAAGGAGACTGTGTCACGTCCGTGTGACCTGCCTTTCGATGTCGTCAAGCGCACGGGCAAGTTGTAGCAAATCGTGGTCCGTCGCCGGGGGTGGCCCGAACAGCTGGTAGGAAACGAATGCGGGATCGGCCCCGCTGCGGCCGGCCACCGCGGCCGCCACCGCGGGCGGCGACGCCCCGAGATTCAGGCCCAGCCGGGGCAGCAGCCGCTGCAATGTGGCGGTGCGCAGCGCCGCGGCGGCGCGGTCGCGGGCGCGGCGCGAACGGTACAGCCGACCGCGGCCCTCGACGGTCTCCGACGCGCGCACGACGACGGGCAGCTCCTCGGCGACCAGCGGGCCGGGCCGCCGGCCCCGCCACAGCGCGACCAGCAGCACCACCAGGCAGAGCTGCCAGACGATCCACGTGACGTTCGCCGGAATGAGGTCGGAAATCGAACCGGGTGGCGGTGATTCGCCCTCGATCCGGTGCGGTGCGTACCAGACCAGCCGCGGCCGCGCGCCCGCGAGGTTCATCGCCAGGGCGGCGTTGCCGGCCTCCAACAGCGCGCCGTTGGTCAGGAAGTCGGTGCTGCCGACCGCGGTGACGGTTCGGCCGCCGTCGCGGAAGCGGATCAGCGCGCCGCCGTAACAACGGGTCATCGCCCGGCCGTCGGTGGCGTGGTAGGTGTCGCTTGGCCCGAATCGGACCGGCCCGGCCCGGATGGCCTCGCGCAGCGTGCAATCGGGGTCGGAGTCGAACTTGTCGGCGGCCGAGACGCGCACGCCGGGCAGCAGTGCCTCGCGGGTGCGCGCCGTCGGTTCCACCAGCAGCAGGTCGCCGGGCGCCTTCGCCAGCCGATCCAGTAGCGGGTCGGTCAGATACTGGCTCTGGGCCACGAGGATCAGCGCGTCGGGGCGCGCCGCCCGTTCGACGTCGGCGATGCTGCCGGCGACCACGACGTCGACGCCGCCGTCGCGCAGGAGCGCCACCAGCGCATGGGTGCCGTCGGGACTCGTCGACGCCGGATCCATCCGTGGGCCGGGCCGCGGGGCGGTCAGGTAGGCATCGACACCGGCGATGACGGCGAGGACGATCAGCGTGAGGACCACCCAGCGCCCGGATCGCCAGCGCCGCACCGCCGTTGAGGCGGTGGGTTCGCGACGGCCGATGGTGGCCATCACCGCACCCGCGCCCACGAGTCGGGCGTGGCGGTGTGCCCCGGTGCGCCGGGCCCGGCCGCCGAGCGGAACCGCAGGTGGTCGTCGAGGTCGGCGATCATCTGGTATGCGCCCTGCGTCCCGGGTCGCTCTCCGTAGGTGACGTCATTGAAAGCCGTTGCAGCCCCCGATAATTCACCGGCAAGGTGGGGCAATGCGGCGCCGGCGTCGGAGGCCAGTTCGTTGGCGGTACGGCCCGGCGCCGGGTTGAGGACGCCGGTCTCCTCGAGCTGGCGGGCGACCGCGCGCAGCCGGTGCCGGATCGCCGCGGCCCAGTCGCCTTGTGCCGCATAGTTTTCGGCGGTCGCGCGATGCTGGGCCGCGGTGAGCTGCGCGGCTTCGAACAGCTGATAGTCGCCGCCGCGGTTGGTGCGCATCGTGCGCCGCCCGACGTAAACGGCGGCCACCAGCGCGATCCCCAGCAGAATGAAAAGCACCGTGGCCGTGAGCCATCCGCCCGGCAGGTGGGCGGTCTTCTGCAGCAGCCGGTAAAGCACCTCGTTCAGCCATTCGGCTACCTGTTGGCCCACCGAGCCCTTCGCGTAGATCGGCTTGTTGAGTTCGTCCTGGGCGGCCTGATGGGCGGCATCGTGGTCGATGTCGATGGAGGGCACCGTGTCACTCGTCCTCAGACCGGCCGGGTCAGCCAGAGGTCGTCGGTGGAGGCGGCCGCGTACGGTCCGCCGGCCGCGCCGGTCTGCAGCACCAGGTCGAAGGCCTCCGCGCGCATGCGGCGGTCGGTGTAGAGCAGCGCGATGACGCCGGCATTGAAAGGCGCGGTGATGATCTCGCCGATCGCCGCGCCCACCGACGCGATCGCCGTGCTCACCACGAAACCCGCGGTGGACGTGCTGACCATGAAGATCTGGCTGGCGATGTTGAACGGCACCGCGACCGCGCCGGCGATGACGGACGTCACCAGCAGGGTCAGCACCCGGATGCCCAGCACCCGCCAGAAGCCGTTGCGGACCAACGCAAACGATCGGGTGATGGCGTCGAGGACCGGTAGCCGTTCCAGCACGATCAGCACGGGCGCGAACAACACCAGCGTGTACAGGCACACCACCAACGCGATCACGGCGAGCGCGAGTGGCAGCCCCAGGATGATCACCGCCGCGGTGCTGCCGATCGCCGCCAGCACGGCGACGATCACCGCCACCAGGCCCGCGACCACCGCCAATGCGGCGCCTTCCAGCACGGCCAGACCGAACAACGGCAGCAGCCGGCCCCGGATTTTGGCCCAGGTCTCCCCGATGGTGATCGGCGACCCGAACACCGCCCGCCCGACGATGACGGTGAGCATGCCCGACAGCAGCATGCCGCCCAGCCAGGCGACCACCACGCCGGCACCCATCGACGTGAACCAGGCGCCGATCACTCCAGTGGTCAGCTCCTTGCCGTGGCCGCTCGAAAACCGGCCGTAGGCCGCCAACGGCCCGAAGACGGCCACCTTCGTGACGATCTGGATGATCACCACCACGATGGCGGTCAGCCCCAGCGTCGCCTTGGGGTTGGCGCGGACGTAGCCGACCGCGCCGTTGAAGATGTCACCCAAGGTCAGCGGTCGCAGCGGGATGATGCCGGGCTTGACCGCTCCCGGAACCAGTTGCGGCGGACCGTAACCCGGCGGCGGACCATAGCCCGGCGGGGGGCCATAGCCCGGCGGGGGGCCGTAGCCGGGGGGCGGGCCGTAGCCCGGTGGCTGGCCGTAGCCGGGGGGTGGGCCGTAACCCGGTGGCGGCCTGTAGCCGGGTGGGGGGCCGTAGCCCGGTGGGGGGCCGTAGGCCGGCGGCGGGCCAACCGGATAGCCGGGCGGGGGCGAGCTCACCGTGTTCCGCGGCGTTCGCGGGCGGGCCCGTCGTTCATCATGGGCTCCATCCTGTCGGTGGTGCGGGCATTTCTCAATCGTGGCGAGGCCGGCGGCGCGTAGCGTCTCTGCCATGGCCGAACTCAAATCCCGGCTGCGGGCCGACCTGACCGATGCGATGAAGAGCAAGGACAAGCTGCGAACGGCGACCCTGCGGTTACTGCTCGCCGCGATCCAAACCGAGGAAGTCTCCGGCAAACAGGCCCGGGACCTCTCCGACGACGAAGTGATCAAGGTGCTGGCGAGGGAATCCCGCAAACGCGCCGAGTCGGCGGAGATCTACACCCAGAACGGCCGCGGGGAGCTCGCCGCCAACGAGCATGCCGAGGCGCGAATCATCGACGAATACCTGCCCACGCCGCTGACCGAGGCCGAGGTGGCCGACGTCGCCGACACCGCGATCGCCCAGGTCGCCGAGGAAATCGGTGAGCGCCCGGGCATGAAGCAGATGGGTCTGGTGATGAAGGCGGCCACCGCGATCGCGGCCGGCAAGGCCGACGGGGCCCGCCTGTCGGCGGCCGTCAAGGAGCGGCTCTAGCCAGCACCACTCTGGTGCCGTCCGCGGCGCGCCTGGTGACGCGCCGGGCGTCGAGCTGCTCGAGCAGCGGCACGGCAACCCGGCGGGTGGTGCCCAGCGCGCGGCGCGCGTCGCTGACGGTGAACGGTTGCGGCAGCGTCGCCAGGACGCCGGCCGCCCGGTCCAGCGCGCCGGACCCCAGCACGACGCCGTCGGCGATCCGGGTCAGCCGCCCGGCGCGCACCGCGGCGGCCAGCTCGCGGGGGCCGAGCTTGAGGTCCGCGAGCTCGTCGGCCTCCGGCGCCCGAAAAGGCTCGGCGGCCAACCACTCCTCGACCGCGCGCACCGCCTTGTCGACGCGGGCCGGCAGGCCCGCGCCCGGCGCGCGGACCAACCCGTCGACCACCTCCAGGCCGGTGCCCTCGAGCAGCTTCGGTAGCAGTTCGGCGGCGGGCAGCCCCACCCGCTGCCGCAGCGTCTCCAGCGGCATTCCCGCCGCGACGTCGTGCTCGTCCGCCCAGCGCCGCACCGCCGCCGTCGCGCACTCGCGCCGCTCGGCCCACCACTGCGGGTCCACCACCCAGTCCCCCACCCGGAGCCCGGCCAGCGGCAGGCCCATGGCCCGCAGCTCGACCGCGCGGGCGCACTCGGGCGGGCGGATCCGGCCGGTCGCCAGCTCCGCGGCGCGATCGCGGGCGGCGCCCCGCCGGCGCAACGCCGGCGGCCGGACGTCGAGCACCCGGATGCCCGCCGCGATCCGGTGCTCGCCCGGGTCGCGGAGCAACCCGACGTCCCCGACCCGCAGCGGCAGGGGCCTCGCGAGACGCAGCCGGGCCGCGGCCGCCCCCAGCTGACGCACTTGGACCGGCACGGCCGCGGACCCGACATGCAACACCAACTGGCGATGCAAGCCGTCGGCGGCCCGCAGGGCGACGTCGATCTCCGCGGTGTCCAGCCACGCCCCGGGCGTGCGGACGGTGTCCCCGCGACCGACGTGCTCGCGGTCCACACCGCGCAGGTTCAGCGCGACGCGCGCCACCGCGCCGACCGCCGGTTGGTCGCGGCCCAGCGATTGCACGCCGCGCACCGTCACGCGCCGGCCGGCCTGTTCCAGCTCGTCGCCCACCCGGATCGTGCCCGCGGCCAGGGTGCCGGTCACCACCGTGCCGGCGCCCCGGACGGTGAAGCTGCGGTCGACCCACAGCCGCACGTCGGCGTCCGGGTCCGGGACCGGCAGCCGGTCGGTCAGCGCCAGCAGCTCCGCGCGCACCCGCTCCAGGTCGGTGCCGACCGCGACGGGCGCGCCCGCGAGCGAGGTGGCGGCGAACCGTTCGCGCGCCTGCGCGATGGCCGGGCCGGGATCGGCCAGGTCGGCCTTGCTGATCACCACCAGCGCGTGGCGCACCCCAAGGGCGTGCAGCGCCGCGAGGTGTTCCTCGGACTGCGGCATCCAGCCCTCGGTCGCGGCGACGACGAACATGACGGCCGGCACCGCCCCCACGCCGGCGAGCATGTTGGCCACGAACCGTTCGTGGCCGGGAACGTCGACGAACGCCAGCTGGCGGCCACCCAGCTCGGTCCACGCGAAGCCGAGGTCGATGGTCAGGCCGCGGCGTTGCTCCTCGGCCAGCCGGTCGGGCCGCATGCCGGTGAGCCGGTGCAGCAGCGTGGACTTCCCGTGATCGACGTGCCCGGCGGTGGCTATGACGAACATGCCCGCACCGCCGCGGCCAGCAGCGCGTCGTCCTCGGCCGCCACCGTGCGCAGGTCGAGCAGGCAGCGGCCCCCCTCGAGGCGGCCGACGACGGGCGGGCTGGCGGCGCGCAGCGCGGCGGCGTAGGACTCGGGCAGGCTCACGGCGGCGCTGGGCAGCCGGACGTCCGGCGCGCCGCCGCCGCCGACGGCCGCGAAGCAGTCCACCGCCTCGGCGCCCGGCAGCGCGGCGGCGAGCGTCTCCGCACGGGCCCGCAGCTCCGCGACGTCGACCACCAACGCCTCGGCGACCGGCGTCGGCGGGCCGGTCAGCGTCGCTTCCAGCGCGGCCAGCGTCAGCTTGTCGACCCGCAGTGCGCGCGCCGCAGGGTGGCGGCGCAGTCGCTCGATCAGCTCGGCGTCACCCAGCAGCAGGCCGGCCTGCGGGCCGCCGAGCAGCTTGTCACCGCTCGCGGTGACCAGGTCGGCGCCGTCGCGCAGCGTCGTCGTCGCGTCGGGCTCGTCGGGCAGCACGGGGTGCGGCGAGAGCAACCCGGAGCCGATGTCGACGACCAGGGTCACCCCGAGGTTCGCCAGCTCCGCGACGCCGACGGCCGAGGTGAACCCGGTGACGTGGAAGTTCGACGGGTGCACCTTGAGCACGAAGCCGGTCTGCGGCCCGATCGCCTCGGCGTAGTCGCGCAGGCTGGTGCGGTTTGTGGTGCCGACCTCGCGCAGCCGAGATCCGGCCGAGGCCAGCAGCTCGGGGATGCGGAAGCCGTCGCCGATTTCGACGAGCTCGCCGCGGCTGAGCACGATCTCCTTGCCCGGGGCCAGCGTGAGCGCGGTCAGCAGCAGCGCGGCGGCGTTGTTGTTGACCACGTGCACGCCACCGGCGGCGGGCACCGCCCGGGACAGCGCCGCCAGCGCGGCCCGCCCGCGGCGGCCCCGCCGTCCCGTCGCCAGGTCCAGCTCGACGTCCGTGGTGCCGGCCGCGGCGACCACGGCGTCGACGGCGGCCCGCGACAGCGGCGCCCGTCCCAGGTTCGTGTGCACGACCACGCCGGTGGCGTTGATGACGGGGCGCAGGCTCGACGCGGTGGCGGGCAGGGCGGCGACGGCGTGCTCGGCGACCCGCTCGGGCTCGATCTCCCCGGCGCGCGCCCGCTGCTGCGCGTCGGCGATCACCGACTTCACCAGCGCGCGGCCCAGCAGTCGCTGGGCTTCGACCAGGCGCGGATCGGCGAGCAGGGTGTCGGTGCGCGGCACCCGCCGACGCGGGTCGCTCACGTCACGCTCGAGGGAATATGGCGGAGGCGGACGGGAATCGAACCCGCCAGCGGCAGCGTCTGCCGTTCGACGGTTTTGAAGACCGCGCCGGTCACCAGACCGGACACGCCTCCTCGGACCATGCCGACCATTATGTATCCGTGGCCTACCGACTAACCCAGTACGCCCACGGCGGCGGTTGCGCGTGCAAGATCCCGCCCGGTGAGCTGGAGGACGTGGTCCGCGGGCTGGGCGCGAGCGCACCGCGCGACCCGGCCGGCGAGCTGCTGGTGGGCCTGGACCACGGCGACGACGCCGCGGTGGTGCGCCTGCAGAACGGCACGGCGGTGATCGCGACGACGGACTTCTTCACCCCGGTGGTCGACGACGCGTACGACTGGGGCCGCATCGCGGCCACCAACGCGTTGTCCGACGTGTACGCGATGGGCGGCCGCCCGGTGGTCGCGCTGAATTTGCTGGGCTGGCCCCGCGATGTGTTGCCGTTCGAGCTGGCGGCCGAGACGCTGCGCGGCGGGCTGGACGTCTGCGGCCTGGCCGGTTGCCACCTCGCCGGCGGGCACAGCGTCGACGACCCGGAACCCAAATACGGGCTCGCCGTCACCGGGATCGCGGATCCGAACCGGTTGCTGCGCAACGACTCCGGCAAGCCCGGCACGCCGTTGTCGTTGACCAAGCCGCTGGGCGTCGGCGTGCTGAACAGCAGGCACAAGGCCACCGGTGAGCGCTTCGAACAGGCGATCGCCGCGATGACGACGCTCAACGCGGCGTCCGCCGCGGCCGCGCTGGCCGCTGGCGTCGAATGTGCCACGGACGTAACCGGTTTCGGCCTGCTCGGACACCTGCACAAGCTGGCGCGGGCCAGCGGTGTGACCGCGATCGTCGAGGCGGCGGCGGTGCCGTATCTGGACGGCGCGCGGGATGCGCTGGCGGCCGGCTATGTCAGCGGGGGCACGCGACGCAACCTCGACTGGGTGGCCCCGCACGCCGACCTGTCGGCCGTCGGCGAGGACGAGGCCCTGCTACTGGCCGACGCCCAAACCTCGGGCGGGCTGCTGATCGCCGGCGAGATCCCGGGCGCGCCGGTGGTCGGGGAGCTGGTGCCGCGCGGCGAACACACGATCATCGTCCGCTGAGCCGGGCGGTGTTTCGGTGGCCGGCACTAGGGTAAAGGTCATGGCTATGCGGAAGCTTTTCTTACAGTGGCCGGTCGTGCGTCAGCTGCGCTCGGGTGACAAGCTCGGCCGCGGGTCGGCGGTGACCTCGAAGCAGACGCGCGCCGTCACGCCGCGCACGACGACGGCCGACCGGGTGGTGCAGAGCATCTGTCCCTACTGCGCGGTCGGCTGCGGGCAGCGGGTGTACGTCACCGACGAGCGGGTGGTGCAGATCGAGGGCGACCCGGACTCGCCGATCTCACGAGGTCGCCTGTGCCCCAAGGGCGCCGCCAGCGAGCAGCTGGTTAACTCGCCGGGCCGGCAGCTGCACGTGCTCTACCGCCCGCCGAGGGCGACCGAATGGCAACCGCTGGACCTCGAGACCGCGATCGACATGGTCGCCGACCGCTTCGTCGAGGCCCGCCGGCACGCCTGGCAGGACATCGACAAAAAGGGCCATCCGCTGCGGCGCACCATGAAGATCGCCGCCCTCGGCGGCGCCACCCTGGACAACGAAGAGAACTACATCATCAAGAAGCTCTTCACCGCCGCCGGCGCCATTCAGATCGAGAACCAAGCTCGCATTTGACACAGTTCCACGGTTCCCGGTCTGGGGACCTCCTTCGGGCGCGGTGGCGCCACCCAATCACTGCAAGACATGGCCAACGCCGACTGCATCGTCATCCAGGGCTCCAACATGGCGGAATGTCATCCCGTCGGCTTCCAATGGGTCGAGGAGGCAAGAGCAAACGGCGCCAAGGTCATTCACGTCGACCCACGCTTCACCCGTACCTCGGCAGTTTCGGACAAGCACATTCCGATCCGGGCCGGCTCTGACGTGGTGCTGCTCGGCGCGCTGATCAATCACGTCATCAGCAATGACTTGTGGTTCAAAGACTACGTCGTCGCGTATACCAACGCCGCCACCCTGATCAACGAAAACTACCGTGACACAGAGGATCTGGGCGGCGTGTTCTCCGGTTACGATCCCGAGACCGGGCAGTACGACACGTCGACGTGGGCCTACGCCGGACAAGAAGAGGGTGAGCAACGGCAAGAGCACGGCGCCAGCGCATCCGCCCGCGCCGCCGGCGATGTGCACGGTAGCGGCGGTCCGCCGCTGCCGCACGCCCGCGTGCAGCGCGACGAGACCCTGCAGCATCCCCGAACGGTGTTTCAGATCGTCAAGCGACATTACGCCCGCTACACGCCGGAGATGGTGCGTGACGTCTGCGGCATCAGCACCGAGGACTTCCATTACCTCGCGCGCACCATTGCGGCGAACTCCGGCCGCGAGCGCACCACCTGTTTCGCCTACGCCGTCGGCTGGACTCAACACACGCTGGGGGCCCAATTCATCCGCACCGCAACGATTTTGCAGCTACTGCTGGGCAACGTCGGCCGCCCGGGCGGCGGCATCATGGCGCTGCGCGGGCACGCCACGATCCAAGGCTCGACCGATATCCCGACATTGTTCAACCTGCTGCCGGGCTACCTGTCGATGCCGAAGGCCGGTGTGCACGACACCTTCGACGAGTACATCAAAGCGGTCGGACCGAAGAATCAGAAAGGTTTCTGGGCCGACGCCGACACCTACATCGTCAGCCTGCTCAAGGCGTGGTGGGGCGAGGCGGCCACCAAGGACAACGACTGGGCCTACGACTACCTGCCGCGGCTGTCCGGTCCGCACGGCACGTACCAGACCGTCATGTCGATGCTCGACGACGATGTCGACGGCTACTTCCTGCTCGGCCAGAACCCCGCCGTCGGGTCGGCGCACGGCCGGCTCCAGCGCATGGGCATGTCGCACCTGAAGTGGCTGGTG
>NZ_LATC01000027.1:0-49938 GCF_001414075.1 Mycobacterium sp. UM_11
ACGTGGAGTCGTTCGCGGTGCTCGAACCGCGGGCCGACGGCTTCCGCAACTACATCCGGCCGGGCGAGAAGGCGCCGCTGGAACACCTGCTGATGGAGCGGGCGTACCTGCTGGGCGTGACCGCCCCGGAGACGACGGTGTTGATCGGCGGGCTGCGCGCCCTGAACGCCAACCACGGCGGCGCCAAGCACGGCGTGTTCACCGACCGGCCGGGCGCGTTGACCAACGACTTCTTCGTCAACCTGCTCGACATGGGCACGGAGTGGAAGCCGTCGGAAACCGCCGAGAACGTCTACGAGGGCCGCGACCGGGCCTCGGGCGCGATCAAGTGGACCGCGACCGCGAATGACCTTGTGTTCGGCTCGAATTCGGTGCTACGCGGGTTGGCCGAGGTCTACGCCCAGGATGACAACAAGGGCAAGTTCGTCGAGGACTTCGTCGCGGCCTGGGTCAAGGTCATGAACAGCGATCGGTTCGACCTGAAGTAAGACCACGCTGTAGCGCAATCCGGCACCTCCGCGGGCCCCCGGCTCGCGGAGGTGCCGCGCGCTAACGCGGCCGCCATTCGTTTCGCGCGATGAGGACGTCGCGCAGGACGTCCGCGCGATCCGTGATGATGCCGTCGACACCGATATCGCAAAGTGCGTGCATGGTGTTCGGGTCGTCCACGGTCCACGCGTGCACCTGAAGTCCCGCCGCATGCAGGGCCCTGACCAGTCCGGGCGTGATGATCGGTACGCGGCCCAGCCGGGGCGGCAGCTGCAGGCAGTCGCTGTCGCGCAGCATCTGCCAGGCATACGCGCGGGCTACCGGCGTCCTCGCCGCCAGCAGTGCCAGGAACGCGCTCGTGCCGGCCGAACTGGCGACCCGTTTCGACAGCAGACTCAGCGCGCGCCGTCGCCGACGATCGGAAAACGACGTGATCAGCACCCGGTCATGCGCGTTCATCCGTTCGACGACCTCGACGGTGGGCACGATGGCCGACGCCGCTTTGATATCGATGTTGACGCGCATGTCCGGCAGCGCGGAAAGCAGTTCTTCGAGGGTGGGGATCGCCTCCCCCGCACCGAGATTCAACCGGCGGACGTCGCGCCAGTAACACTGGTCGATGGCGCCCGATTCGCCCGATTCCGATCGGAACACGCGGTCGTGCAGGATCACCGCGACGCCGTCGCGGGTTGCCCGGACGTCGGTCTCAATGTATCGAAGCCCGAGCTTCGCCGCCTCGTGAAACGCCCCCATGCTGTTCATCGGCACTCGGAAGGCGGTGAAACCCCTGTGCGCCATGGCGATTCGTCCGGCGTCGCGCAGGTACTGCAGTGTCGGTTCGCGCGGTTGCCTGGCTGCACGCACGGCTCACCGAGCCAGATCCCACTGACCGAAGTCGGGCGCCAAAACGTCGTCGATGTCCACGTTGATCCCGCCGAGGACCGGGCTGGGGTTGGCCGGGCTGTTGACGACGGACTGGTAGAGCACCGCCGCGGGCTCGCGGTCACCATGCGACCACGATCTGGTCTGCCACGCCCACCGGTGCCCGGGGGTTGTCGAGCTGCCGATGACGCCGTCGCGGATCGCCCAGCCGCACGCGGCGGCGTGCCCGTAGATGCCGGTGCGGCCGACGCCCAGTACCGAATTGATGCCCCGGAACCATTGGACCGCAACGCTATTCCAGGTGTTGACGTCGATATCGTCGTCGATGCTGAAGAAGATCGGGGCCGAGGACGGGCCACCGGCCGCGCCGTGCAGCCGCAGGGCGCTCTGCGCATCCGCCACGCCGCCGTCGTAACCGCGTGTGCAGTCCGAGGGATCGGGCCAGCCGGGCTTGCCGTACTGAAAGTTGCTGACGATTTGCAGGCCCGCCGCGCGCAGCGCGTCCGCGTATTCGCGGGTGATGGGCTTCGCCTCGAAGTTCGCGCCCGGCCGCGACAACGACACGTAGTTCACCACACCGCCATAGCCCGCCGATTTGATCTCGTCCGGCGCGATGCGGCGCTCGGCGAAATCGATGAGCCGCATGTCCGCGGCGGACGCCTTGGGCCCCGCCGGGCCAGCGGCCAGCGTTGCGAAGCCGAGGGACGCCGGCGCAGCGGCGAGCCGAAGGACGTCGCGTCGCGACACCGATCGCCCGCCGCATTCGCCTGATGCAGCCGAACCCTGCACCGCGCGATGGTAACAAACAGCTCAGAACCGATGCTCGGCCTTGATGAACTGGGCGGCGCGTTCTCCGATCACCACACACGGGGCCATGGTGTTGCCACTCGTGATCCGCGGCATGACCGATGCGTCGGCGACGCGCAGGTTTCGGGTGCCGTATACCTTGAGGCGTCCGTCGACCACCGACATGGGGTCGCGCCCCATCTTCGCCGTCCCAGACTCGTGCCAATACGTGGTTACGGCATAGCGCAGATATTCGTCGAGCTCGGTGCCCGAGAGGTCGCCCGGCATGACTTCGCGCGCGACGAAGGGCCGCAGTTCGGGCGAATTGCCGATCTCGCGCAGCGTTTCGACGCAGGCGATCGCGGTTTTGAGGTCGTCGCCGTTCGAGAGCGCGTTCGCTTCAATGCGGATCGGGTCGGCCGCGTTCGGGCCCGACAACCGCAGCCGGCCGCGGCTTGTGGGGTGCGTCGGGGAACCGAAGAGGATCCAACTGTTAGCCGGCAGGCCGTATCTCGCGGCGTTCTCCGGCGTCGCCTTCGGGAAGGGCCCCAAGCAGGCGAAGAGGTCGGGGCTCTGGCCGTTGGCCGCCCCCGAGTCCCAGAACATGGTCGCCCCGACCTGGGTGCTGACCTGCTCCCGGTCCGGAAACTCCCACACGCAGTCGAACCCGAAATGATCCTGGAAATTGCGGCCGACCCCGGGCAAGTGCCGGCGGACCGTGATTCCGACACGCCGCAACTCCTCCCCGTCGCCTATGCCCGACTGCATCAGCACCTTGGGGGTGTGGATCGCCCCGAGTGACAACACCACCTCCGCCTCGGCGGCGACGTGACGAATTGCGCCCGCATAGCCGACTTCGACGCCGGCCGCCCGGTCACCCTGCAGGATCACGCGGGTGACCAGGGCGTGCGGCACCACCGTTAAGTTCGGCTGCCCCATCCGCGGGCCGGCGTAGGTGCGGAACACGGACTCGCGCTTGCCGTTGCGGCTGCGCAGGTCGGCGATGGCGGCGCCGCGTGCGTTTTCCATCATGCGGCCGTTCGGACTCTGGTAGGTGGGGATGCCATAAGAGCGCGCCGCGTCGAGTACCGCGGGTGCGAGCGGATGTATCTCGGAAGCCGGCTCGACGAACACCGGCCCGCCCCTGCCCCGATGATCCGGCTCGCCGGTGCCCTGCCAGTCCTCGAGTTGCCGGTACAGCTGCAACACCTGCTCGTATGCCCAGGCCGGCTCGCCGGACTCGGCGGCGAAGTGGTCCCAGTCCCCGCGGTGGCCGCGCGACCAAACCATCAAATTGATGCTCGACCCGCCGCCGAGCACCTTGCCCATCGAAAACGGGATGGAGCGCCCGTGCAGCCGAGGGTCGGGTTCGGCCGCGAAACCCCAGTCGCGGTCACTCCCCAGATTGGACGGCCACTCGCTCGCCTCGGTCACGGCGGGCAGGTCGTCGGAGCCGCCCGCTTCCAGCAGCAGCACATTGACATCGGGGTTTTCCGCCAGCCGGGCGGCGATCACCGATCCCGAGGACCCGGCACCACACACGATGACGTCGTAACGCGATTTCAATACAGCAGCCACGGCTGCCCTCACCTCCAGCTGAGTATGGTTTTATGTACCCAGTACTACGCGAGGGCGGGCCGAACGGTTCAACTCGCACTCTGGACCGAATGGCATGATCCTTAAGTGCCGGATTTCCGTCAGAACTTTTACCCGGTGTCCGGTGACGTCCGAGCTCGTTGCGCTCGATTAGGCGATCGAACTATAGTCTGGACACATGTCCAGTTTGCTGTCACGGAGCTCGGGAGTCCGTTGACCGCGATGGGTTCGGCGCTGTTCCGCGGTCATTCACCAGCAAAGAAGAGTTGAGTATGCGAATTGCCCTGCTGTCCTACCGTAGTAAGACCCATTGCGGCGGACAGGGCGTCTACGTGCGCCATCTCAGCCATGGTTTGGTCGAACTCGGTCACGACGTCGAGGTGTTCTCCGGCCAGCCCTACCCCGACCTGCTCGATCCGCGGGTGCGGTTGACGAAGGTGCCGAGCCTGGATCTCTACCGCGAGCCCGACCCGTTCCGCGTGCCGCGACCCAGCGAGATCCGCGATTCGATCGACCTGTTGGAACTGCTCACCACGTGGACCGCGGGGTTCCCCGAACCGCGGACGTTCACCATGCGCGCGGCCCGGGCGCTGGCCGGCCGGACGGCCGATTTCGACGTTGTCCACGACAATCAGAGCCTGGGCACCGGACTGCTCACCATCGCCGAAGCCGGGCTGCCGGTGGTGGCCACGGTGCACCACCCCATCACCCGTGACCGGGTGCTCGACCTGGCCGCCGCGCGGTGGTGGCGAAAGCCGTTGGTGCAGCGGTGGTATGGATTTCTGGCGATGCAGCAGCAAGTGGCGCGCCAGATCCCGGACCTGCTGACGGTTTCATCGTCGTCGGCCGCGGACATCGTCAGCGACTTCGGCGTCGCGCCGGAGCAACTGCACGTCGTCCCGCTTGGCGTGAACACCGAACTGTTCAAGCCGGGCCCGCAGGCTCGGCAGCGGGGGCGGATCATCGCGATCGCCAGCGCGGATACGCCGCTCAAGGGCGTGCGCACGCTGTTGCAGGCGATCGCCCGGTTGCGCACCAGCAGGGATCTCGAGCTGCGCCTCGTCGCCAAGGTGGAGCCCAACGGCCCCACCCACAAGCTCATCGCCGAGCTCGGCATCTCCGACATCGTGCACATCACCAGTGGGCTCTCCGACGCCGAGCTCGCCGCGCTGTTCGCGTCGGCCGAGGTCGCGTGCATTCCGTCGCTCTACGAAGGGTTTTCGTTGCCCGCGGTGGAGGCCATGGCCAGCGGCACGCCGATCGTGGCGAGCCGGGTCGGCGCGTTGCCGGAGGTCCTCGGCACCGACGGCGCGTGCGCCGAGCTGGTGCCGCCCGCCGACGTCGATGCGCTGACCCGCGCGCTCGGCGACCTGCTGGATTCGCCGGAGAAGCGGCGGAGCCTGGGCAAGGCGGGGCGAACCCGCGCGGTCAACGTCTTCAGTTGGGAGGCCGTGGCGGCGCAGACCGTCCGGGTGTACGAGCGGGCGATCGCACGCAACGCCGCCAAAGGTGCCGCCCAATGCTGACCGTGGATTTCGACCGGCTGGGGATCGGGCCGGCCACCAAGGTCATCGACGTGGGGTGCGGGGCGGGCCGGCATGCGTTCGAGGCGTACCGACGCGGCGCCGACGTGGTGGCATTCGACCAGGATGCGGCCGAATTGCGTTCGGTGGATGCCATTCTGCGCGCGATGGCGGAGACCGGCGAAGCCCCGGCCGGGGCGTCGGCGAAGGTGGTGCTCGGTGACGCGCTGAAGTTGCCGTACGCCGACGAGACGTTCGACTGCGTGATCGCGTCGGAAATCCTGGAGCACATACCGCACGACGACGCCGCCATCGCCGAACTGATCAGGGTGCTCAAGGTCGGCGGCACCCTGGCGGTCAGCGTGCCGCGGTGGCTTCCGGAGCGATTGTGCTGGCTGCTGTCCGACGAATACCACAGCAACGAGGGCGGCCACGTGCGCATCTACCGGGCCAGCGATTTGCGCGCCAAAATCGTTGGCGGCGGCATGGAAATAACGCATGCCCACCACGCGCACGCCTTGCACTCGCCGTTCTGGTGGCTGAAATGCGCTGTGGGGGTGTCGAACACCGATCACCGCGCGGTGTCGGCGTACCACAAACTCTTGGTGTGGGACCTGATGCAGCGGCCGAAAATCACCCAGCTGGCCGAGTCGCTGCTCAATCCGTTGGTCGGCAAGAGCGTCGCGATGTACTTCGTCAAACAAACCGAAAGCCAAGCGACTGTGGGATATTCAGTTGCGTCGGGTTAACCCTCCAGCGGTAGCGGGTGTCCTCACCCCCGAGCAATGCCGTCAGACCGCACAATCGATCGCAGCCACCCAGGAACCCTCGGGGGCCATCCCGTGGTCCGAGGATGGCCACACCGATCCGTGGGATCACGTCGAGTGCGCGATGGCGCTGACCGCCGCCGGGCTGCTGGAACCGGCGCGCGCCGCGTTCGACTGGAGCCGCCGCACCCAGCGCCCCGACGGATCGTGGCCCATCCAGCTCCGCGCCGGCGTCATCGAGGACGCCAACAGCGACAGCAACTTCTGCGCCTACATCGCCACCGGCGTCTGGCACCACGTCCTCGTCACCGGCGACCGGTTCTTCGCCGCAATGATGTGGCCGGTGGTGCGCAAGGCGATCGACTTCGTCATCGACTTGCAGGTTGGCTATGGCGAGATCGGTTGGGCGCGAAGCGAAGCCGGCCCGCTGACGGAAGCGCTGCTGACGGGTTGCGCGAGCGTGTATCACAGCATCCGGTGCGCCCTGGCGTTGGCCGCGCTGGTGGACGACCCCCAGCCCGAGTGGGAGCTCGCGCTCGGGCGGCTCGGGCACGCGATAGCCGCGCACCCGGAGGCGTTCACCGAGAAGGAGCGCTACTCGATGGACTGGTACTACCCGATCCTCGGCAGCGCCCTGCGCGGGCCGGAGGCGGCCGCGCGAATCAGTCAGCGCTGGGACGACTTCGTGGTCGGCGGGTTGGGCATTCGTTGCGTCGCCGACCGCCCCTGGGTGACCGGCGCCGAGACATGCGAGTTGGTGATGGCGCTGGAGGCCATCGGCCAACGGCCGGCCGCCCACCGGCAGTTCGGCGCGATGCAGCATCTCCGTGAGGAGGACGGCTCCTACTGGACCGGGTTGGTGTTCGCCGACGGGAAGCGGTGGCCCGAGGAGCGCACGACGTGGACGGGGGCGGCGATGATTTTGGCCGCGGACGCGCTGTCGAACACCACCGCGGGCGCCGGAATCTTCCGCGGCCACGGATTGCCGATGGGCCTGCAGACCGACTTCGACTGCGAATGCGTCGCCGCCGGGCCCGGCCGGTGAGTCCGGACGCGCTGCGCACGCTTTATATGTCGTATCTCGATGCGTGTAACTCGCACGACTTCGAACGAATGACGACCTTCTATGCACCGACCATCAAGGTCAACGACGCCCCCATGGAGCCGGCTGCCGTCGCGGCGCAGTTCGCGCCGCTCGTGTCGGCCTTTCCCGATTGGCATTGGGAATTACGGCATCTGGCCATCGACGGGAACCTGATCGCGCTGCACTTCTCGGTCACCGGTACCCACCGGGACACCTTTCAGGGCATCCCGGCCACGGGTCGGCGGGTGGCCATCTCCGAGTTCACCATCTATCGGGTGGAAGACGGCAAGTTCGCCGAGGTGTGGGATCTCGCCGACATGGGCGCGGTGCTCAGTCAGATCGGTTGAGGCGAAAGCGCACTGACACCGGGGCGGGATGACTCCTATGGGATGGGTTCCCCCGGCGTACCGCTGACCCGTTCGAGCACGCGGAGCGAGCCGGTGGCCGAGACCTCCCGGAACTGGCCGGAATCGATTGCGCGACAGTAGATGTAGTACGGCGGCCGGCCGCCGTCGTTTGGGTCGGGGAAAACATCGTGGATGGCCAGCCCGCCGCCGACCGTCACCCACTTGGCCCATCCGTCGAAGTCCTGGTTGGCGGCGGCCTCGCTGTGGCCGCCGTCGATGAACAGAAACCTCAGTGGCGACCCCCACCTGGAGGCCACGACCGGGGACTTCCCCACGACGGCGACGACGTGGTCGTCGAGTCCCGCGGCGTCGAGGGTGTGGCGAAACGCCGGCAGCGTATCGAACAGGCCCGTGACCTCGTCGACCAGCGAGGCGTCGTGGTACTCCCAGCCGGCCTGATGTTCCTCGGAGCCGTGGTGGTGGTCGATCGTGTACAGCACGCCGGCGGTCTGTTGGGCCGCCGCGCCGAGCAACAGGGTCGATTTGCCGCAATAGGTGCCGATTTCGACACCGACGCCGCCGTCGAGATACCGCAGCGCGGCGTCGTACAGCGCGCGCCCCTCGTCGGCGGGCAGGAAACCCCGCACCTGCTCGGCCAGCGCGAACAAGCGCTCGGGCGCACTGGCATCGGCGTGACTCATCAGCCGAACCTATCGCCTGCCCCGCCGCAGCCGGCACGGTGGTCGGCCGTGCATCGAGGGGTCTCCATCCGTTGCCCAGCGGCCGGAGCGGGACCGTTTTACCATCGTGCTGTGCGTGCCCTGCCTGTTCGTAGATGTGTCGACGCCGTCCTCGCCGTGGCGGCGCTGACGCTGACCGCCGCGGTCCTCCCGCCCGGCACGCCGGGCGCCGCCGGGCCGGCCGCGGCTGCCGGTTGCCCTCCGGTGCAGGTGGTGTTCGCCCGTGGCCGGATGGAATCGCCCGGAGTGGGAACGCTGGGCAACGCGTTCATCGGCGCGCTGCGATCCAAGGTCAACAAGAACATCGGCGTGTATGCCGTGAACTACCCCGCCGACACCGAGGTAGCCCAGGGCGCCAACGACATGAGCCACCACGTTCAGGACATGGTCACCAACTGCCCCGCCACCCGCCTGGTACTGGGCGGTTACTCGCTCGGCGCGGCGGTCACCGACGTCGTGCTCGCCGCGCCCATCGGCGCGTTCGGTTTCGACAGCCCGCTGCCCCCGGGAACCGATCAGCACATCGCGGCCGTCGCGCTGTTCGGCAACGGCAGCCAGTGGGTGGGCCCGATTACGAACTTCAGCCCGATCTACAACGACCGGACCATCGAGCTGTGCCACGGCGCCGATCCCATCTGCAACCCGGCGGACCCCAACACATGGAAAGCGAATTGGCCTCAACACCTGGCCGGCGCGTACATCGACGCGGGCATGGCCAACCAGGCCGCCGATTTCGTCGCCGGCAAGCTCTAAACGATCCGGCGGTAAGAGTTAAGGTCGGTCGGCAGCAATGAGCTTCCGAGTTATCGGATCGTTTTCGGGGCCCAATACTTCGTTTGCGGACCCAACTGGCCGGTTATTGCGCGGTTTGCGCGCGGAATTCAGGCCGGGGTGTTGGTGCTCGAGTACAGCTTGAAGTCGCGAACAAGCGGAATGACCTCGCCGCCGACCGCCGCGGCATGCTGGCGGGCCAGGAAGGCCGGATGGCGGCGCATCGCCTCGCTGCGTTCGCGTTCGTGCCGCTGGGCCGCGGTCCACACCGGGTGGGACTGGAGGAAAATAACGTTCGCTCCCGTTGTATTAGCCACGATCGTTAACTCCTCTCACTGCCCCCACCGGCAAAAGCTACGACTAGTGGTTATCGGCTCGTGATCTCAAGGATGCCCGGCCGATCCTGAGACCAAACCATCCAACTAGTTGAGAATTAGCCATGAATTTCGGCTAATGCTCGGCCACCGTCGCGCCGCCGTCCGTGCTGGCCCGCCGGCGATCCGAAACTTTATCGGGGGGCACCGACACATTTCCCGTTTCGGCTTCGCACACGCCGTGCTGCTATGGTCCCTTGCCTATGCCGAAGATGGACCGCCGCCGCATGATGTTGACGACCGGGATCGGCGTGCTGGCAGCCGCGCTGCCTGCGCCGGAAGCCGGGGCGCACCCCTCGGGGCGCGGCACCGCACCCCCGCCCGCCGCGCCCAGCGGCCAAACCGGGACCTACATTTTCCAGGACGAATTCGACGGCCCCGCCGGCTCGGCGCCCGATGCCTCGAAATGGGCGATCGCCAAGGCCCGCGAGACGATCAAAGACCCGACGTATTGGGAGCTGCCCGAGCACATCGGGCAGTACCGGGACGACCGGCGCAACGTCTTCCTCGACGGCAACTCCAACCTGGTGTTGCGCGCCGCCAAGGACGGCCCCACCTACTACAGCGGCAAGGTCCAAAGCCTTTGGCGGGGTGGCGTCGGCCATACCTGGGAAGCCCGCATCAAGCTCAACTGCCTGACGGCGGGCGCCTGGCCGGCCTACTGGCTCGGCAACGACGACCAGGGCGAGATCGACGTCATGGAGTGGTACGGCAACGGCAGCTGGCCCTCTGCCACCACCGTCCACGCCAAGGCCAACGGCGGCGAATGGAAGACCCACAACATCGCGATGGACGGTGGCTGGCACACCTGGCGCACCCGATGGGACGCGGCCGGCATCCGGTTCTGGAAGGACTACACCGACGGGGCCCAGCCGTACTTCGACGTGCCGGCCAGCTCGCTGCCGGATTGGCCGTTCAACGGGCCGGGCTACACGGTCTATCCGGTGTTCAATCTAGCGGTGGCGGGCTCCGGTGGCGGCGACCCGGGGCCGGGCAGCTACCCGGCGGACATGCTCGTCGACTGGATCCGCGTCTGGTAAGCGCGCTCAGTGCGTGAGCAGGGCGGTCGCGCTCCAGGCCCTGCCGCCCGGGTGCCGCGGGTCGGGCTGGGGCAGCCAGGCCAGCGGGCGCATCCATAGCGGCAGGCGGTGAAACCGGTAAGCGGCGAGATACAGCGCCTGCACCTCCACGGTGCGCCAGCCCAGGCCTTCGAAGTAGGCCAAACCGTTCTCCGGCGCGAACTTGAAGGGCGCGTTCTGCATCATGCCGGCCATCTTCTTGTTCATCAGCTTCTTCAGCCCCGGGCCGGCGAAGTCGAGCATCCAACACGCGACCTCGGGCCGCTTGATCGCCGCGGAGAGCGCGGCGACGTCGCTTGCCTCCAGGTACATCAGCAGCCCCTCGGTCAGCACCAGCGCCTTGTTGGCCCCGCGCAGGGCCTCGTCGAGGAAGGCGTCGCGGGCCGCGGGTTCGGCCAGGTCGACGGCCATCCGGGTCAGCCGGCACCGCGGCGTCTCATCGGCGAGCAGTTGCGTCTTCTCGGCGAGCAAGTCCGGCAGGTCCGCCTCCACCCAGGTGAATTCGGCCGGAAGGTCGAGCCGATACGGGCGGGTGTCGAGGCCGGCGGCCAGATTGAGCACCCGATCGCAGCCGCCGGCGATCGCGTCGGCGATCGCGTCGTCGATGAGCTTGGTCCGTGCGACGAGCCACCAGCCGTTGCGCGTCGACCGCGGGACG
Organism: Mycobacterium sp. UM_11; assembly: GCF_001414075.1. Lineage (NCBI taxonomy): Bacteria > Bacillati > Actinomycetota > Actinomycetes > Mycobacteriales > Mycobacteriaceae > Mycobacterium > Mycobacterium sp. UM_11. The sequence goes on from NZ_LATC01000027.1 coordinate 11,097, forward strand.
TTGGCGACGATCTCGCGGCCGTGTTCGCCGGCGAGCCGCTCGGCTAGCGGGTCGCTGAACAGCGCGTCCGGGCGGGCCGATTCGGTCGCCCGGTGCAACGCCGTCCAGCGGGCCGTATCCGAAACATGGGTGATTGTGTGCCTGGGGGTGGACATACCTGCGTTATAGCAGCACCCCGGCCGGCCTATTGGCCGGCCTTGCCCCCGGCGAACCACGCCTCGGTCACCGTGCGGGTCTGCGGCGGTGGGAAGACGGCACCGGGTGCGCCGAGCTGGCCAACCTTGACGGTCCACGCCGGCGCGGAGCGGTCGATGCACGTCCCCGGGCCCTGGCTGGGCAGCCACAGCACCTCGGGGTTGCCGGCGCCGCACCAGTAGATGCCCTCATACCCGTCGGCGCGCAGGCCCCAGGCGCCGCCGTTGCGCAGCCGGCACCGCGTGCCGTCGTCGAGGGTCAGCGCGAAGGGGTCCGGGCTCGCGGTCGGCTGCACCGGCGGGAGCGAACCCCCGTATTTCACCCGATGCAGTTGCCTCTCCCACGGATCGTCGACGCACAGCAGTGATCCGGGCGTCGACGGCCAACACGTGCCGGCCCCGGCCGCACTCGGCGAGCAGGAGTACACGTTGTCGTCCACCGCCGACGGCGACGCCGTGTCGCAGGTGACCGTGACGACGTTGCCCTCCGGCGGCGTCTCCCGGTAGCCGTTGATCGGTTGCCCGTCGGGCCCCACGGCCATGACGGTGATCTGCTGGGTGGGCGGCGGGTCCGCGGTGGCCGACCCGGGCGGCGAGAGCGCCACGATCGTCAGCGCGGCGACGGGGACAGCGACCACTCGCGACATAACGTTCACCGCACAAAAACCTTCCGTCCGGCGGGCCCTTTGTTGAAGGGTACGGTGCGCATATGACCGATCGAAACCGTCGTTTCCTGCTTCGCGAACGCCCCACCGGCCGCATCGGCCCCGACACTTTCGAATTGACCGAAGAGGCGATCCCCGAGCTCGGCGACGGCGAGGCGCTGGTGCGCGTCGACTGGATCTCGCTCGACCCGACGAACCGCATGTGGATCAACGACACCCCGACCTACCTGCCCCCGGTTGGGCTCGGCGAGGTCATGCGCGCCGCGGGGATCGGCGAGGTGGTCGCGTCCAAGAGCCCCGCCTACCAGGTCGGACAGCAGGTGCAAGGGCTCCTCGGCTGGCAGGAGTACGCGGTGCTCACGGACACCGCGATGGTCAACCCGGTGGAAGTGGCACCTGGCATGTCGCCGAGCGCCTACCTCGGCGCCCTCGGGATGACCGGGCTTACCGCGTGGATCGGGATCCGCGACATCGGCAAGCCCCGGCCCGGCGAGACCGTCGTCGTCTCCGCGGCGGCCGGCGCGGTGGGCTCCGTCGCCGGGCAGCTCGCCAAGGCGGCCGGCGCCCGCGTCGTCGGGATCGCCGGGGGTCCCGAGAAGTGTGCGCTGCTCACCGATCAGCTGGGCTTCGACGCGGCCGTCGACCACCGCGCCGACGATTGGGCCGCGCAGCTGGCCGCGGCGACACCCAACGGCATCGACGTCGACTTCGAGAACGTCGGCGGCGACCTGATGGACGCAATCTTCGCGCGCCTCAACATCGGCGCCCGCGTCGCGCTGTGCGGCCTGATCTCGGGCTACAACGCCGAGGACCCACCGCCCGGTCCGCGTGCGTTCGGGAACCTGCTCATCCAGCGCGCCACCGTGCAGGGCTTCATCGTCCTCGACCACTTCGGGCGCGCGCCCGAGGCGATCGGCGAGATCGCGGGCCTGATCGGGGCGGGGAAGCTCAAGCCGCTCGAGACCGTCGTCGAGGGATTCGAGCAGCTGCCGACGGCGATCAACATGCTGTTCGACGGCAAGAACGTCGGCAAGCTGGTGGTCAAGCTCGGCTGAGTTCAGCCGAATTCCAGGAGGGCATAGACCCCGCGGTACGGCTTCGCCGGCGGAAACCGCCAGAACGCGGGGTACAGCGTCCCGAAGAACAGGCCCCGCCCCGCGGGCATCGGTACGTCGTGCACCGCGCGGATTCCGGGCATGGTGCGGGGCAGCCGCGCCAGTTGACGCACCGAAAGGCTGAACGGCATCGGCGGCACGCGGTAGCGCTTGGAGGAACGCAGCCCCTTTCGTGCGACCTTCTTGACCACGGTCGGCGGTAGGTCGAAGAACATCTGGCCGCCGGGAAAGCTCCTGGCGCACTGGGCAATGAGCCCCAGCGCCTCGTCGGGCCGCAGGTACATCAACAGGCCCTCGGCGGTGATGAACACGCCGTTGCGGGCATCGACCGCATCGATCCAGCTGTAGTCGAGGGCGGATTGGGCGAGATAGGTGATTCGCGGCGAATGCGGCAGCAGCCGCCGCCGTAGGTCCACGACCGCGGGCAAATCCACCGAGACCCATTTGAATTGTGGGTCGGGCAGTGCGCGGTCCAAGCGCCAGAAGGACGTCTGGAAGCCCTCGGCAAGCGCGACGACGGTCGCCCGGGGGTGGGTGGTGAGGTAGTCGGTGGCGCACCGGTCGACGGCGAGCGAGCGCAGCGCCATCTCCTGGCCGCGGCGGCCGAACTTCTCGAAGTCGAAGTCGATGGAATCGACGAGCTTGACGGCCATCGGGTCGTCGATGATCGCGTCGGGGAGCGCCGCTTGGTGTGCCCTTCCGTAGAGCGTCAGCAGCGCCGTCTCCGAAATTCCGGTGAGCTGCCGCGCGTCCACCCTCTTGTTGTCGTCAGTCATTACGCGAAACAGTAGCCGCTGGGCAGGTGCGCAAGACCGGGAGCGGCAGCCGGGCTAGCGTGGCGCCGACGCCGGGTCGATGGGAATTGCGACCTCATTGCGGCGCCGCATCGGCAGCGTCCAGGGCGGGTCGTAGAACCAGGCCTCCGCATCTCCGGTGGCCTCGATTCCCCTGTCCTGCAATACCTTCGAGAGCTCCCCGGTTCGGGAGGCGACTGCCTTGGGGCTGCGGTCGCCGCTGAATCGCAACACCGCCACGGTCGCGGACGGCACCGCGACGAGCCGGACCTGAGCGTCGTTGGGAGTGGGCAGAGTCTCCATCGTCCACTTCGCGGGCATGAAAAAGCGGATCATCCAGCCGGCCTCCGGGCCGGCGGACTGGACGACCGGTGCGGTCATCGCGATCTGCTGACCGCCCCGGCTCGGCTGCTGGCTGACGGGCGCGGTCATCGCGATCGATGAATTGTCCCGATTGCCGCCGAATATGTATCCCGCCAGCCGTCGGAACCCGACGTCGCGAGCGCGGTGCTGGTCCGCGTCGACGATTGTCTCGGCGGCAATGCGCGGACCGTAGTGGCGTATCTCGACGTTGTCGGTGATCCGTTGGTGCGTGTACGTCGGCTCCTCGAGCCCGACCCGCACGCCACCCACCGCCAGGAGCGATTCGGCCACCTGAGTGGCGATCTTGATCGGGTTCACCATCTGGGCGTTCTCCTTCCAGTGCCGCGAAAGCACCGTCTTCGATGACGGGAACGCGGGGCGGTGCGCCTCGGCGGCATCGACCCACCTTCGCCATGGTGCCGCAAGCGCGGCCTGGCCGACGCCTTCGTCGTCGCGACAACGTTGGGATCGGTAGCCCGCGCCGCGGTTTGTACTTGGCGCAACGACGACGCCAATCCGGCGGCGCCCCACGAAAGGAAGTCAGAAATGAAGATCGTCCCGGCCAGCATCGAAGAGCAGATCAATCGGGTCGACCGGCAGCGCAGCCTCTACATCGGAATCAGCGCGGGCGCGATCGCGCTGTGGAGCGCATTCCGGCTGATCTGGGCCCTCTACATCGGGATGACGTTCGGCTGGTTCCTGGGGTCGATGGTCTTCCAGCTGGTGCTGTGGGGCGTCATCGGTACCGTCGCGGCCGTCGCTGCCGTCGGCTTCCTGACCCGCTACAGCAAGGGGTCTTGAACGCGGGCGTGCCGGCGGAGAGTCCCGAACCTGGTGCGGTTCGGGACTTTTCGCTGTCGGCCGCGGCGACACGCCCAGAACACCGCACCGGGTTAGAGCTGGGCCCAGACCGATTTCGTCTTCATGTAGGCCTCGATCCCCTCGCGCCCGAACTCGTGGCCCCAACCGGATTGCTTGTAACCGCCGAACGGCACATCGTGGTCGAACACCAACTGGCAGTTGACCTGCACGCTGCCAGCCTGCAGCCGCTTGACGATGCGGTGGGCACGGCCAAGGTTTTCCGTCCAGGCCGTGGCGGCCAGGCCGTAGGTGGTGTCGTTGGCCATGGCGACGGCCTCGTCTTCGTCGTCGAACGGCAGGATGCAGACCACGGGCCCGAAGATCTCCTGCTGGTAGAGCCGCATGCCGGGATCGACGTTGGTGAGCACGGTCGGGTGAACGAAGTAGCCCTTGCGATCCAGGCGGTGGCCGCCGGTGACCACTTCGACGCCGTCGCCGCGGCCCTCGTCGATGAAGCCCATGACGCGCGTCAGCTGCTTCTGGCTGATCAGCGGGCCGCTGACGCAGCCCTCCTCGCTGGGAGCGCCCAGCTTGAACGTATTCGCCATCAGCGCAATACCTTCCACCACCCGGTCATACACGCCGCGCTGCACGAAAATCCTTGAGCCACAAACGCATCCCTGCCCGGAGTGCACGAAGATGCCCAACGACGCCATCATGATCGCCTTGTCCAGGTCGGCGTCGTCGAAGATCAGCACCGGCGACTTGCCGCCGAGTTCGAGCATGACCTTCTTCAGGTTGCCGGCCGAGGCGCGCACGATCTCCTTGCCGACCTCGGTCGACCCGGTGAAGGCGACCTTCTCGACGTCGGGATGGGCGGTGATTGCGGCGCCGGCGGTGTGGCCGTACCCGGTCAGCAGGTTGACCACGCCCTCCGGGACGCCGGCCTGGTGGATCAGCCTGTCCAGCAGCAGCGCCGACAGCGGGGTTTCCTCGGCGGGTTTGACCAGCATGCTGCAGCCGGCGGCCAGCGCCGGTGCGAGCTTCGCGCTGGCGTTGAAGATCGGGCCATTCCACGGGAAGATCAGCCCCACCACGCCGAAGGGTTCCTTGAGGGTGTAGGCGTGCATGTTGACGAAGGCGTCCGTCGCGATCCCGTCGGTCTTCACGTCGTAGGCGACGCCGTTGAGTTTGGAACACCAACCGGCGTAATAGCGGAAGAACTCCGAGCAGGTGGACATCTGCAGCTGCGCCTGCATCAACGGCATGCCGGTGTTGAGCGAGTCGAGTCGGGCGAAGTCCTCGGCATGTTCGTCGATCAAATCCGCGATGCGCCACATGATCTTCGCCCGCGCGCGTCCCGGGAGCTGGGACCAGACCCCCGATTCGAAGGAATCCCTGGCCCGCGCGGCGGCGTCGTTGACGGCCGCTTCGCCGCAGTCGGTGAACTCGGTGATCGTCTCCTCGGTGGCGGGGTCGATGACGGCGATGACCTCTCCCGTGCCCGGGCGCTTGCGGATGTCCTCCAATACGGCCTGCAGCTTCATCTCGTCCCTTCCGTGTCCCGGACTCACGCGCCCTTAATGCACCGAAAGTGCTGAGCACTTGCTTAGCATTGGCCCTGCGGTGCGGTCAAGCGCCGCGGTCAGGGACGAGATCCGCCCGGGTAACTCGCGAAAGCGGTCCCGTTCCGCACGCCCCTGCCGGGTCATACTCCGGAGGCGTAGCGTCCTCAGCCATGGCCGACGACATCCGCTTCGTCGAGGCGAACGGGCTGAGATTCGCCTACCTCGAACAGGGCTCGGGGCCGCTCGTGCTGATGCTGCACGGGTTCCCCGACACCGCGCACACCTGGGATCACCTGCGCCCGCGCATCGCCGACAAGGGTTACCGCGCCGTCAGCCCCTTCATGCGCGGCTACCACCCGAGCGGGATTCCCGCTCGCGACCCCGACCAGGAAACCTTGGCCCGCGATCCGCTGGCGCTGATCGAAGCACTCGGCGCGAGCGACGCCGTCGTCATCGGGCACGACTGGGGAGCGTCGGCGGCCTACGGCGCGGCCGCGATCGGCCCCGATCGTGTCCGCAAACTCGTTGTCATCGCCATTCCCCACCCGGCGGCCCTCAGGCCTTCGCTGAAGAAGCTCTGGGGCGCACGCCATTTCGCGGCGTACAAGCTGCCGGGAGCGGCGAATCGCTTCGCGCGCAACGATTTCGCGGCGCTGCCCGCGATCTACCGGCGATGGTCACCGCTGTGGCGGCCGGACCCCCGGGAGTTCGACGCGGTTCGGGCGAGCTTTTCCGATCCGGCGAGCCTGAACGCGGCATTCGGCTACTACCGCAAGCTCTCCCCCATACCCAGCGCGTCGCTGAAGGCGCGGATCACGGTGCCGGTCGTCGCCTTCGCGGGCCTGGACGACCCGATCGTCGAACCAGCGGACTATCGGCACGCCGCCCGGATGTTCAAGAACGAGTACACCGTCGAGGAGGTGCGGGGCGGACACTTCATGCATCGCGAGCACCCCGACGCGTTCGCGGGGCGGCTCCTGGCGCACCTGTAACGCCTAGGCGCCGACCAACTCCGGATGGAACTTGGCCGCCATGCGGCGCAGCCCGTCGCGCCAGTCCACGGTGGTGCCGCCGACGAGCTCGTGCATCCGGCCGCTGTCGGTCGGATTCCCTCGCAGCGCCTGCGCGCTCACCTCGAATACCGGCTCCTTGCCGACCAGTCCGCCGAGGTAGGCGCACCATTCCTGGATGCTGACCGTCTGGTCGCCGCACCAGTTGACGGTCGTCGCCGGGACCGACGCCACCTCGAGCAACTTCGGGATGGTCGCGATGATGTCGTCCTCGTGAATCGGGTTGTAGCGCGCGGCCTCGCCCGGCGGGACCGGGATCGGGATGCCCGCCAGCATCATCTCCATGTGGTAGAACGGCCATCCCCCGTTGTCGCCGTAGGGCACGTTGAGCCGGGCGATGGTGGTGGGCACCCCGAGGGCCCGCGCCATCGAGCGGGCGACGACCTCCCCGGCGATCTTGGAGATGGAATACGTGGGAAACAGGCATTTGTGGTTGTCGCCCAGCGCGGCGCGTTCGGTGCGGGGATCGTCGTCGGGCGGGTCGTACACGGCCGCCGAGGAGCAATGCAGAAACGCCTTCGCGGCGCGGCAGTGCGCCATCAGCAGGCCCACCGACTCGGCGTTGGCCGCGAGATCCTTGTCCCAGTTGCCGCTCTTGGCCACCGCGAGGTTGAGGACGTACTCGAAATCGGTTGGCAGATCGGAGAAGTCGCCGGCCGCGAGGTTGACCGTCTGGCAGCGGACGCCGGCCTTCTCCAGGCCCTCCCGCGCGGCGGGGTCGGTGAACCGGGCGATGCCCCACACCTCGTTGTCGGCCGCCAGCGCCCGCGCGATGGGGGTCGCGATTTGACCGGTCGGACCGGTGATCAGGATCTTTGAGCCGCGCATGGGCTGATAGTAGGCGACGACCGGGCGGGCCGGATGAAAGTGTGCGCACCACACCACCGGCCCCCTTAGACTTGATGTCATCGCCCAGCACAGCTGGTCCTTCGACGTACCGGCGCTCAAGGCTCGCACAGGAGCAGTACGCACATGGAATCGATGTCACATGACCCGGCGGCCGGTGCCATCGGGTTGCACGTGGTCGACATCGCGACCCGCGGTCTGGCTTCCGGCGCCGCGGCGTCGGCGCCGGTGACCGCGCTGGTCCCGGCCGGGGCCGACGAAGTCTCGATCATGGCGGCCGCGGCGTTCGCCGTGGAGGGCACCGCCATGCTGGCGTTGAACACCGCCGCCCAGGAGGAGGTCGCGCGCACCGGGGTGGCGCTGACCGACATCGCCCGGATGTACTCCCAAGTCGACGGCGAGGCGGCCGGCGCCCTGGACTCCTCCGGCGCCCGAATCGCCAGCCATACCTTCGTCGGCCCGACGGGCGGTGGGCTGACGGGCGCGAAGCCGCCCGTTGCGGCGGGCGGCTCGGTCCCCCGCACGCCGCCGCTGACCAACCTGGTCCCGGGCGGCCCGGTCGCGGCCCCGGCGCCGGTTACCGCGCCGACGGTGCCAAGCCCCGGCGCGGCCATGCCCGGTGCGGTCAACGCCGCATCGACATTGCTGGGCGCCGGCGCCGCCCCGCTGAGCTCGCTTGGCTCGCTCGCGCAGGGTGCGTCGGCCGGCGGCGCCTCCGGGCCGGGGCTGGCCTCGTCGCTCACCGAGCGGAACGACGACGAAAGCGCCGGCAGCCAGCAGCCGGGCCAAAGTCTGGTGTAGCCGCCCGCCGTCTGAGATTCACAGGCCGGGCTGATCCTCGATGATGCCGAGCCATATCTGCGCGACGTCGATCGCGACTTTCTCGCTGATGAAGGCGTGCTGCGTCCCGGTGTAGATGTCCCGGAAGGCGCGCTCGAGGCGGCTGCCCTCGCGGATCGAGCTGGTGCCCGCGACCAGGTGGGCCCATTCGGCGCAGCCCCGCGCCGTGTCGGTCGCGAAGACCGCCGCCACCCGCATGTCGGCGCGCAGGGCCGGTGTGAGCTCCTCGCCCGATGCCACCGCGGCCTCGGCGGTGGTAAACGCGTCGAGGACCAGCAGGCGAGCGGCCCGCCAGGCCGCGCGGTGGTGGGCCAGCCCCTTCTGGAACGTCGGGCGGCTGGCCAGCGAAGCCATGTCACTCATCCGGAACTTCGTCGCGGCCAGCTCCTGGACATCGTCGAGCATGCTCTTGGCGACGCCGAGCGCCCAGGACGCATGGCCGGCGGCGGTGACCGGCATCAGCCCCATCCGGGTGGCCGGCGACGTTCCGCGATAGGGCTGACGCACGAACAGCTCGAACGTGCGGCTCGCCGGCACGAACACCTCCTGGGCGCTGTAGTCGTAGGAGCCGGTCCCCTTGAGCCCTTGCACGAACCAGCCGTCGTCGAAGCTGACCTGGTCGCGGGGAATCACCGCGACCCGCATCTCCGGGAAGCCCTCACTGATCCAGCGCATTTCGCCGTTGTCCATGGGCAGGAACCCCGCCGCGACGTACTGGGAATGACCAATGCCCGAGCCGAAGTTCCATGCCCCGCTCACCAGGTAGCCGCCGTCGACGGCGGAGCCCTGCCCGTTCGGGAAGAATTGGCCGCCCATCGTGACGCGGTTGTCGTGTGCCGTGAACACTTCCGCGAAACCCTCGTCGGGCAGGTACGCCGCCGCGGCGAACGAGGACGGCAGGTTGGCGATGCCGACCCAGCCGAAAGAGCCGTCCTGCCAAGCCATTTCGATCCAGGTCTCGATCATCTCGGTGAACGACGGCTCGACACCGCCGGCCTCGACCGGGTTGAACGCGGACATCAATCCGCTCGCCCACATTTCGTCGACGATCGCCGGGGTGAGGGTGCGCGCCCGTTCGGACTCGGCGGCCTCGGCGCGCACCAGATCGCGCATTCCGCGGGCCAGCGAGACAACCCGGTCATCGGTGTCGGCTATCAACGTCATTCACCTGTCCCATCGACGGCAGCAGCGGAATCGGATATCGGTGACCGTACCAACCGCTCAGCGTCGAAAAGCACGAAATTCGCGGGTGGGCGTGCGCGCTCGCCTTACCGTAGGGATCGTGCGGTGGATTGTGGACGGCATGAACGTGATCGGAAGCCGCCCCGACGGTTGGTGGAAGGACCGCGGCCGCGCCATGGTCGCGCTGGCCGACCGCCTTGACCGATGGGCCGCCACCCACGGGGACCGCGTGACCGTTGTGTTCGAGCGGCCACCGTCGACCGCCATTCCCGCGTCGGTGATCGAGATCGCCTATGCACCCAGGGCGGCCGCGAACTCGGCCGACGACGAGATCGTCCGCCGCGTGCGGGCCGATCCCCGTCCGCAGGACATCCGGGTGGTCACCTCGGACAGGGCGCTGAGCGACCGCGTCACCGGCCTGGGCGCGTCGGTCCATCCCGCCGCCGGCTTCCGCGACCTCATCGACCCGAGGAAATCATGACCACCACCAACCGGGTCTGCGACCTGGCGCGCATCGACATCCCGATCATCGGGGCGCCGATGACCTACATCGCCGGTGCGCGGCTGGCCGCGGCCGTGTCCAACGCGGGCGGGCTGGGCATCATCGAGACGACGTCCGAGCAGGGCCGCGCGGATCTGCGGCGCGTGCGCGACCTCACCGACCGGCCGGTGGGCGCGAACATCGCGCTGATCATGAACCGCGACCCGGCCACCGTGGATCTGCTGGTGGACAACGACATTCGTTTCGTCACCACCTCCGCGGGCGATCCGGGACTGTTCACCGGCCGGCTGCACGATGCCGGCATCACCGTGTTCCACGTGGTGGGCACGCTCGCCGCGGCCCGCAAGGCCGTCGACGCCGGGGTCGACGGCCTCGTCGTCGAGGGCGTCGAGGGCGGCGGCTTCAAGAACCGATTCGGGGCGTCGACCATGGTGGTGCTGCCTCTGGTCGCCGCCCACGTCGACGTGCCGATCGTGGCCGCGGGTGGGATCTGCGACGCGCGGTCGATGGCGGCCGCCTTCGTCCTCGGCGCCGAGGGCGTGCAGATGGGCACGCGCCTGCTGGCCTCGGCGGATTCCCCGGTGCACGGCAACCTCAAGCGGGCGGTCGTGGCGGCCGACGAAACCGCCACCGTGCTGCTGCCCCTCGACGGCAAACGCATGATGCGCGTCATCCGGACGGCGGCCGCCGAGAGGCTCGACGCCGCAACGTCTTCCGGCGAGGGTGCCGCGGCGCTGCAACGCGTCCAGCGGCTCTACTTCAACGGGGACATGGACGCCAGCGTCGCCAACACCGGTCAGGTGGCCGGACGGATTTCGGATCTCCCCCCGGCCGCCGACATCATCGAGGCGATGTGGGCCGGGTGCCGCGAAGTGCTGACGGCCACCGCGGATCGCCTCGGACCGCCGGGGCCTAACTCGGCCGGCTCCTGACGTCGAAGACGACCTGCTCGCCCTCGACTTTGGTGATGCGCATGTGCGCGGTGTAGGGCTTGCCCTCCGGGCCGGTGAAGTGGCAGTCGAACTCCTGGCCCACTTTCGCTTCGACGCCGGATGGACAGTTCACGTCGGCCGGGTGGAAGCCCGTTTGGCTCGAGACGACGTCGACGACCGATTGCGCCGCGCCCTCGGGCTTGACCGTCGACTTCGCGTGGCATCCCGCGACCTGCAGGGCCAGCACACTCACCAGCACGCCCGCGGCAACCCGAACCTTGCCGTCATCCATCGCAGGCACTCCTTTGCGGCCGACCACCCTGTGGATGGGTCAGGCTAACACGGGTGCACCGCGACGGGACAGCTCAGCGCGACGGACGCGGGCGGCTCGCAAACAAGCGAGGCGTCAGCCCGCCGCCGCCAGCGCCGCGTCGTAGTTGGGCTCCTGGGCGATCTCCGGGACCAGCTCGGTGTAGGTGACCTTGCCGTCGGCGCCGACCACCACGATGGCCCGGGCGAGCAGACCGGCCATCGGGCCGTCGGTGATGGTGACGCCGTAGTCCTCGCCGAAGCTGCTGCGGAAGGCCGACCCCGTCTTGACGTTGTCGATGCCCTCGGCACCGCAGAACCGGGCGAACGCGAACGGCAGGTCCTTCGACACGCACACCACCGTGGCGCCGCTGGCGGCGGCGCGCTCGTTGAAGGTCCGGACGCTGGTCGCGCACACCGGAGTGTCGACCGAGGGGAAGATGTTGAGCACCAAGGCTTTACCACCGAGCTGGTTACTGTCGACCGGCCCCAGGTCGCCGCCAGTAAGGCTGAAGGCCGGCGCCGGAGACCCGACGCTGGGCAGCTCGCCGACGGTGTTGATCGGGTTTCCACGCAACGTTATCTGTGCCATGCGGACAGTCTGCCAAGCCCGCTGCGGCCGCCCCGGGCCAGGTCCCATGTCCTAATTGGTGGGCTGCACGGCGTAGACGACATGCCGGTCGGTGCCCAACACTTGAGTTCATGGCTCGCAGGGTCGTGATCGCCGGGTTCCCCGGTGTGCAGGCGCTAGACGTGGTGGGACCGCACGACGTCTTCACCGGCGCGGCGCTGCTCACCGGGGGTGGCTACGACGTCGCTGTGGCGTCCGTCGACGGTCGGGCGATCACCACCCCGACCGGTCTGGGCTTCGTCGCGGCGCCGCTGCCGGACCCGGGCGACCCCGCCGCACCGATCGACACCGTCGTGCTGCCCGGCGGCGCCGGTGTCGACGCCGCCCGATCGGACGCCGAGCTGATCGGCTGGATCAAGGCCGCCGCCGCAACCGCCCGCCGCGTGGTGACGGTCTGCACCGGCGCGTTCCTGGCGGCCGAGGCGGGCCTGCTGGACGGGCAGCGGGTGACCACGCACTGGGCCTTCGCCGGGAAGTTGGCCCGCGAGTTTCCCGGAATCGACGTCGACGTGGACCCGATCTTCGTCCGCAGCTCGGACTCGGTGTGGACGGCCGCGGGTGTCACCGCGGGCATCGACTTGGCGCTCTCGCTGGTCGAGGACGACCACGGCACGGAGGTCGCGCAGACGGTCGCTCGCTGGCTGGTGCTGTATCTGCGCCGCCCCGGCGGGCAGACGCAGTTCGCGGCGCCGGTGTGGATGCCGCGCGCCAAGCGCAACTCGATCCGCGCGGTGCAGGAGGCGATCGAGGCGGAGCCGGGCGGCGAGCACAGCATCGACGAGCTGGCGCGCCGCGCCGCGATGAGCCCGCGGCACTTCACCCGCGTCTTCACCGCCGAGGTCGGCGAGGCGCCCGGCCAGTACGTCGAACGGATCCGGACCGAAGCCGCGCGCCGCCAGTTGGAGGAGACCGATGACACCGTCGTCGCGATCGCTACCCGATGCGGCTTCGGCACCGCGGAAACCATGCGGCGCAACTTCGTTCGACGGGTCGGCATCCCGCCCGACCAATACCGCAAGGCGTTCGCCTGAAAAGGAAGGATCACACCATGACCCAGATCGCGATCGTGGCCTATCCGGGATTCACCGCGCTCGACATGATCGGCCCGTACGAGGTCCTGCGCAACCTGCCCGACACCGAGGTTCGGTTCGTCTGGCACCAGGCGGGGCCGATCACCGCCGACTCCGGCGTGCTGGTGATCGGGGCGACCCATTCGCTGGCCGAAACCCCTTCGCCCGACGTGATTCTCGTGCCGGGCGGCCCGTCCACCCCGGTGCATGCCCGTGATGACGCGCTGCTGGACTGGCTGCGGCAGGCGCATCGCACCGCCCGGTGGACGACGTCGGTGTGCTCCGGGTCGGTGATCCTGGCGGCGGCCGGCCTGCTGGCCGGGCGGCGCGCCACGTCGCACTGGCTGACCATTCCGGCGCTCAAGGCGTTCGGCGCCGTCCCGGTGGGCGACGAGCGAATCGTGCACCAGGACAACGTCGTAACCTGCGCGGGGGTGTCGGCGGGCCTCGACCTCGCGCTGTGGCTGGCCGGCGAGATGGGCGGGGAAGGCCGCGCCAAGGCGATCCAGCTGGCGATCGAATACGACCCCCAGCCGCCGTTTGACTCCGGCCACCTGTCGAAGGCGTCGGCGACCACCAAGGCCGCGGCCACCGCGCTGCTGTCCAGGGACAGCATGAAGCCGGCCAACATGAAGGCCGCCACGATGCTGGCGTGGGAGCAGGCGCTGGCGGCCGTGCGGTCGCGGCGACGCGGACGCCAGCCGGCGTCCGTCTAGTCCCGGGGGTTCAGGCGCCCGGCTGCAGGATCTCGTCGGACTCCAACCGACCGCCGGCCTGCAGCCAGGCGGCCACCACACCCGGCGCGTCGCGGTTGGGGTTGTAGATGTCCTCCTCGCTGGAGAACAAGCCGTCGCCGGCGTAGACCAGCCGGGTCCAGTTCGGGAACCAGAACGGTTCGCCGTTCGGATCCGTCGGGTGGTCGAGCAGGTTCTTGATCATCACGACGACGGCGTCGTTGTCCTCGTCGTAGGCGGTCCAGTCGGACGGAAATCGCATGTGCGGGAACGGCGCCATCACGGCGACGATCCAGTCCCGCACGGCCTCGCGGCCGTGGAACACTCCGTAGTGATGTTCGGTGTAGACGACATCCTCGGTGAAGAGATCGGCGAACGGCCGCCAATCGCCCGATGCGCTGCAGCCCTCCACGACCCGCGTGTAGTTCTCGACGGCTTGCTCGATTTCTGCCCTGGTGTATTTGCCCATGGCGGACACACTAGAACGTGTTCCGGTTGACGGAGGCTCGTCTGAAAAGGGATATCGCATGAACGTCTTGGAATTGTTCGATCTGCGCGGCAAGCGGGCGCTGGTAACTGGCGCATCCAGCGGCATCGGCAAGGTGGTGGCGCGGGCCTACCTGCAGGCGGGCGCCGACGTGGCCATTGCGGCGCGGCGCACCGACGACTTGGAACGGGTGGCCCGCGAGATCGCGCCGGACGGTGCGGGCCGGGTGGTGCCGATCGGCTGCGACGTGACCCAGCCCGACCAGGTGACCGCGATGCTGGACTGGGTGACCGCGGAGTTGGGCGGCGTGGACATCGCGGTCTGCAACGCCGGCATCATCCCCGTGAACGGGATGCTGGACATGCCGCTGGAAGAGTTCGAGCGGATCCAAAAGACCAACGTCACAGGCGTTTTCCTGAGCGCGCAAGCGGCGGCCAGGGCGATGGTCCGGCAGGGGCAGGGCGGCGCCATCATCACCACCGCCTCGATGTCGGGCCACATCATCAACATCCCGCAGCAAGTGGGCCACTACTGCGCGTCGAAAGCGGCGGTGATCCACCTGACGAGGGCCATGGCCGTGGAGTTCGCGCCGCACAACATCAGGGTCAACAGCGTCAGCCCGGGTTACATTCGCACCGAACTGGTGGAGCCGCTCACCGAATACCACCGCCTGTGGGAGCCGAAGGTACCGCTCGGGCGGATGGGCCGGCCCGAGGAGCTCGCCGGTCTCTACCTCTACCTGGCCAGCGCGGCCTCCAGCTACATGACCGGTTCGGACGTCGTGATCGACGGCGGCTACGCCTGCCCGTAGCGCACGACGCTGGGGCGGCCGAACCGGGTTCGCACGCCGGGCGAGAAAAGCGCCCGCAACCGCTGGCCGGCGGGCCGCACCATGCTGGCGGCCACCAGCTCGTCGTCCAGCTCGACGATGTCGGCCGCGTGCAACGGCCACGTCGCGTGCTCGTTCGGTATCCACCAGGTCCGGCCGGCCTTGCGGGTGTGCGCGCCCCATCGGGCGGTGAGCCACACCTCCAGCGGTGTCGGTTCCACCCGGGCGCCGACGGCGACCTCGATCCGGCTGCGCAGGCCGCGGTGGGGCCAGCGGCGCACGCTGCGGTAGGTGACGCGGTCGCCGTACCGGTTGGTCCGCATCCGCGCCCAGTTGTACGGCACGCCCAGCGCGCCCCGGATCACCGGCACGACGGCCAGCCGGGCCGTTTCCAGCGACCGGAACAACACGCCGTGGCGGCCGGAGTCGTCGACCGAATACAGCCGCACGTTGGTCTCCGGAAAGCTACCGAAGTACGGAAGTCGCAGCGCCGAGCCGACTTTCGTGTGGCCCATCGCAAACGGGATCAGCCCGACATAGGTCATGCCGTCGAACACGTCGGGGCGGGTGCCGGGTGGGTACAGCGGTTCGACGGTGTCGGGCCGCACCGGCCAGTGGATGAAGGTGAGGTCGCGCCAGTACTGGTCGAAGGTCACCGGGCCGCGCAGGGGTGGTGGAGTGATCGGAAACCCGGCGAGGCCGTCGCCCGCCGCGCTCAACCCTCCAGCTCCCCGGAGATCCCCCGTTCGATCGCCGCTTGCATCGTTGCCGGCAAGACCACGAGGCCCTCGAGTTCCTGACGCGCCAAGTCATAGGCGTGCCGGCGCTCCTGCGGCGCGGCGGCCGGGTCCGACGCGACCCGCAACAGGCTCTGGGCCCGCGCGATTCGCTGCTGATCGGCGTGGGAGAAGTCGCTGCGGCGCTTGCGCGTCGCCTCGGTCTCGGCGGCGTTGAAGGCGGTCACGTAATCCTCGACGGCGGACAGGTATTGCGCGGCGGCTTCCCTGTCGTCGAGCAGGTCCTCGGCCTTGACCGGGCGCAGCAGGTCGGCCCGGAGCTTGGCCTTGTGGAAGGCGACCGTCAGCGGGTCGCGCATGTCGGTCATGAGCGGAAAGTCGAGGAGCTTGGCGACGTCGAGTTCGTACTCGAGCCAGCGCGCGTCGGTGCGGCGGTGCTCCTCGAGGATCCGGCGCAGCGACCGCCACTGGGCGACGTGGTTGTCGCCGGTGTCCGGTCGGGGTTCCGCGCGGTCGGTCTCTGGCGGTTGCTCCGCCCGTCGCCGGTTGGCGCCGAACGCGCGCACCGCGGCGACGGTCGCGCCCACCAGGGGCAGGACGACGATCAACAGCTCCGCCAACCGGATGAGCAAACCCACACGGCCAGGATGCCACCAGCGCAGGCCGTCGAGCGTCGGCGCGCGGTCATGTCTGCGGTCGCACCCCGAGCACATCGCGGAACAGCGCCTGCCGCACCGCGAGTTCGCGCGGGTCGCTCCACAGGTGAAACCCGAGCCGGTTCATGACGTAGGCGAACCCGACGCCGGTGTCGGGGTCGGCACAGCCGAACGATCCGCCGAAGCCGGGTGTTCCGAAGGCGGCGCCAGAGGAGCCGAATGCGAAGTGCGGCACGGGCTTACAGAGGCCGAGCGAATACGCCACGTCCACGTTCATCACCTTGTCGCGAACGCCGCGGCTCGGTGAGGGCGCCGGCGCCGCCAGCGCGCCGACCGTCTCGGCGGTGAGGCCGAGCTCCGCTCCCCCGGTGGCCGCGCTGCCGTACATGCGCGCCACCGACCGGGCCGTGCCGATGCCGTTGGCCGACGGGATCTCCACGGCCCGCACGTCGTCGCGGTTGTAGTCGCCGTTGAACGCGTTGACGCCGCGCGGGACGGCGATAGCGCGCGCCGTCAGGCCGACCGGGTTGAGCGAGGCGCCCACGAATCCCGGCGGCATCACGTTGAGGTGCAGTAGCGTTTCCGCGCGCACCCAGTTGTGGACGTGCGCGACCCGCTGCCGGTCCACCGAATCCGGCAGCCCGATGTGCAGGTCGAGCCCCAGCGGGCGGACGATCTCGTCGGCCATAAAGCGGCCCAGCGTGCGGCCGGCCGGGTCGGTCCGCCGGATCAGTTCCGATTCGTACCAGCCGAGCGTGATCGCGTGGTAACCGTGCCGGGCGCCCGGTGGCCACGCCGGCGCTTGGGCCGCCAGGATCGGCGACAGCTTCTCGGGGTCGGCGACGTCGGCCAGCGTCGGCTTCGGTTTGAGCGCGCACAGCCCGGCCTGGTGCCCCAGGAGCTGGCGGACGGTGACCTCACCCTTGCCCGCCTGCGCGAATTCCGGCCAGTAGTCGGCCACCCTGGCGTCGTAGGAGAGCAGTCCGCGGGACACGGCGACGGCGATGACCAGGGCGGCGACCCCTTTGGTCGTGGAGAACATGTTGACCATCGTGTCGGGCCGCCACGGTTGCTTGGCCACGCCGTTGCGGTAGCCGCCCCACAGGTCGACGACCTTGACACCGTCGCGGTAGACCGCCAGGGCCGCACCCACTTCCGCGCCGTCGCGGAAATTGGCGCGAAAGGCGTCCGCGACCTTCCCGTACCCGGCGTCCACATCGCCGCCGATCAGGTCGGCCGCCACCGCAACCTTGAGCACCATCGTCGCCTCCGAATGGAGACTAAGCCAGGCGCGGCGACGCGCAACGCTTTTCGGGCCGTCCGGGTCAGTGCGCCAGGTCGCGGCTCAGGTACTCGGCGCGGCAGGCCCGGCGCGCCAGCTTGCCGCTGGTGGTGCGGGGAATGGCGCCGGCCGGCAGCAAGCGCACGTCCGCGACCGGCACGCCGTGGCGGCGCAGGACCGCGGCACGGATGGCCTCGATGGCCGGCCCGGGGTCGACGCGGCTGGTGCCCGCCGCCCGCTCGGCGACAATCACCAGTTGCCGACCGGTGTTCCCGGCCGGCACGGCGAAGGCGGTCACATACCCGCGGCGGACAATCCCCGAGGCTTCGGCGACGGTGGCCTCGATGTCCTGTGGGTAGTGGTTGCGGCCGTCGACGCTGACCATGTCGGCGATCCGGCCCGTGACGTACAGCTCGCCGTCCAGATAGGTGCCCAGGTCCCCCGTCCGCAGCCACGCGCCCTCGAGGGTCGAACCCCCGGCGTGGCTGCCCTCGGCCAGGTGGGACCGCAGCCGGGCGCCGAACGCCCGCCGGGTGTCGTCGGGCAGCCCCCAGTAGCCGCGGCCGACGTTGTTGCCCTGCAGCCAGATCTCGCCGACGCGGCCGTCGGGAAGTTCGGCCCCGGTGTCCGGGTCGACGATGACGGCCCATTCGCTGCGGGCCACCTGACCGCAGGACACCTGCGGCACCGCCCCGGGCGCGTCCGCCGCGACCCGCACCGCGCGACCGGCGCCCAGCTCGTCGCGATCGAAGTAGGCGGGGGTCGCCTCGGCCGCGGGCGCGATGGTCGCGACGAACAGGGTCGCCTCCGCGATGCCGTAGGACGGCTTGAACGCCGTCGGCGGTAACCCGTAGGGGGCGAACGCGTCGTTGAAGGTGTTGATCGCCCCGATGCTGACCGGTTCGGAGCCGATGATCAGCACCACGTTGCTCAGGTCGACGTCGTCGCCGGGCGCGGGCAGGCCCCGCTGGGCCGTCCATTCGTAGGCGAAGTTGGGCGCGGCGGTGACGGCGCGGCCCGCCTCGGCCGACAGCGCCTTGATCCAGCGTTGCGGCCTGCGGACGAACGCGGCGGGCGACATCAGCGTGGAGTGTCCCCCGTAGACCGCCGGGAAGCCGATCATCGACAGGCCCATGTCGTGGTAGAGCGGCAACCAGCTCACACCGTGGGTGTTGCGGTCGAGCAGGTCGATCGAAAGGATCATCTGCACGAGGTTGGTGCCCACCGCCCGGTGCGTGATCTCAACGCCGACCGGTGGTCGCGTCGAGCCCGAGGTGTATTGCAGGTGGGAAACGTCGTCGTGGCATAACTCGGTGGGCGCGAACGATTTTCGTGCCGAGTCGGGTATCTCGTCGATGACGATGACCCGCGGCCGTTGCAAGTGCGGCAGCGTGCCCAGAAAGTCCTCGACGGCGCCCCGTGCCGCCGTCGTCGTCAAGACCGCCGTCGGTTGCGAATCACGCAGCGCCGTGTTCAGACGTTCCGCGTGCCCGGGCAACTCCGGCGCGAACAGCGGCACCGCGACGGTTCCCGCCTTGATCGCCGCGTAGAAACCCATCACGTAGTCGAGGCTCGGCGGCGCCAGGACCGCGACCCGCTCGCCGCGGCCGGCGACGCGTTGGACACCCGCGCCGATGGCCTCCAGCCGGACACCGAACTGGTTCCACGTCACCTCCTGGACACGCCCCTCCTCCCCGCGGCTGTAGTCCAGAAAGCGGTACGCCACCGCGTCGCCGACGTTCGCGATGTTGCGGTCGACGAGCGAGATCAGCGTGACGTCCGGCGGCGGCATGACGTTGCCCTCGGCATCCAGGCAGTCCTCGATGTCAAGCAAGCCGGGGGTCTGCTGTCGGGGGCCGATCTCCATGGACCCACTGTAGGAAACCGGCCCGGCAACCGGCGCGGACGCGAAGGTGATCATCGGCACGTTGCGCCCGAAGGCGTTGATCCGGAATCGAATTCGCGGGCTACGCCCAGAGCTTTTGCAACGCGTCGGCGAGGGCCTCCGGGTCTTGCTTGTCGGTGTTGCAGCTGACGGCCACCGAGGTGGACCGGTCCTTGCTGACCCGGAATGCGCTGACGAAGCCGCCCCAATCACCGTCGTGGTCCAGCGTGCCGTCGGCCAGCAGGTAGATTCCCGCCCCGTAGCGGTCACCGCCGCCCTTTTGGGTCGGTACCGCTCCAGCCAGTTGGGCGTTCAGCAGCGCGGGTCCACCGACTCGGCCGGTCCGATAATTGTCCGCCCAGACCACGAGTTGGCTCGGAGTTGTCTGAATTCCGCCGTCGCCGACCTGCTCCCAGCCAGACGCGATCGCCTCGCCGCCCTTCTCGTAGCCGACGGCCTTGCCGCGAATCGGCCCGGTCGGATCGACGACCATGCCCACGCCCAGGGGCCGGAAGAATTTTTCGGTGAGGACTTGCGATAGCGGTTGCCGCGCTACCCGGTGGACGATCTCGCCGAGCAGCAGGTAGTTGGAGTTGGAGTATTCGAATCGCGAGCCCGGGTCGAATTCCAGTGCGGTCACCGCGGCGAGTGCCTGCAGCGCCTGCTCCTCGGTGGTTCGGTCGCCGGCCTGGAACCCCTGCGCCTCCAGCAGCCCGACGTAATCGGGGATCCCGCTGGTCTGGTGCATCAACTGTCCGAGGCTGACCGACCGCGCCCACGCAGGCAACTCCGGCGCGTGCCGCGAGAGTGGATCATCGAGCGCCAGGCTGCCGGCGTCCACCAGCAGCAGGACGGCGCCCGCGGTGAATTGCTTTGACACCGAGGCGATGTCGAACACGGTGTCCGGGGTGATGGCCGCCTCCGTCGACGTGTCCGCAACACCGCGCACACCCGTCCAGACGACCTTTCCCCGAATGCCCACGGCTGCCGAGCATCCCGGCACGCTTGCGCCGACAGCGTCGTCGAGCACGCGTTGACTTCTGACCTTGGCGGCGGTGCGATCCGTGGTGGGGCTTGCGCCGGTGGCACCGTGGCCGCCACAGCCGCTGAGCGACAACAGGACGGCAAATAGCGAGATCGGCCGTCGCATGCGCTGATTGTAGGCATTCCCCGCGGTCCAGTCGGCGCTTCGGGTGAACCCCCGCCGGGTGGGTTGGGCGGTGAGCTGTAGCCTACGCGCGAGCGGCATGCAGGGTCGCCGATGAATTTTCCGGGGAGTTGGTCATGTCAGGAAGAACGTTCTCATTCGAGGTCAACCGCACCAGCACGGCGCCCGCCGCGACGCTGTTCCGGCTCGTGACCGACGGCGCCAACTGGTCGAAGTGGGCCAAACCCATCGTCGTTCACTCGAGTTGGGCGCGGCAGGGCGATCCGGCGCCCGGCGGGATCGGGGCGGTTCGCAAACTGGGCATGTGGCCGGTGCTCGTGCAGGAGGAAACCGTCGAGTACGAACAGGACCGCCGGCACGTGTACAAACTCATCGCGCCGTCGAATCCCGTGAAGGACTACGTCAGTGAGGTGGTCCTCACGCCGAACCCCGCGGGCGGCACCGACCTGCACTGGACCGGCTCGTTCACCGAGGGAGTGCGCGGGACCGGTCCGCTGATGCGAGCCGCCATGGGCGGTGCGGTGCGGTACTTCGCCGACCGGTTGGTCAAGACGGCCGAGCGCGAATCGAGCCGGGCAGGCGCATGATGGCCGCACCGCGCGGCCGCCACGCCCGCCGGCAGGGTCTAGGGGTTGTTGGCCTGCTGCTCGGTTAGCTGAGCCTGCTGCATGCTCTGCTCGAACTGCTGCTGGGCCTGTTCGTTCTGTTGTTCGGCCTGCTGCATCGACTGTTGCAGCTGTTGCTGATTGAGTTGCTGCTGCAGCTGGGCCTGGTCGTCGTCGTCATCGGCGGCAAAGCCGTTGCCGCCGAGAAGGTTTGGCGGTGTCTGGGGCGACACCGCCACGTCCGTCGGGCGCACTGATTCGTGCCCCGCGCCGAACAAGGCGAGAGTTCCGACGATGGCGGCGCCCGCGAAAGCGAGTTGCACCATTCGGAGCCGGTGGTCAGCGGTGCTGGTCATCCCTCAGTTGTGCGCCGAGAATCTAGCTAACAGCTGGGAAGCGGCTATCGCTCGACTATGAAGCGGTCGCTACTTGGACTCGACCTCGTCCTGATATTTCTTGGTCATGTGCGCGACGGCGTCCAACTGCGATTGCGCCAGGCTGTCCCGGGCCTGCCCCGCACGCGCGGCGGCATCCAGGGTTGGCTGCGCCTGGCCCTGGAAATGCGGCATCACCTCGGCGGCAAACAATTCGGCCGACCGCCGGGTGGCGGCCGGGTTGGCCCACTCGTGGCCCATCTGCAGCATGCAGCCGAACCCGCCGGATTGATCCCACAGCCGCTGCACCTGCTCCCGCGCGCGTTCGGGCGTGCCGATCACACCGGCCCCGTTTTCGTTGATGACGTCGATCATCTCGTCGAGCTGCTCGCCCGGCATCGTCATCTGTGGGAAGGCGGCCACCTTCTGGAAGTACCGGAACCACGGCTCGATGCCGAACTTCACCTCTTCGCGGGCCTGCTTTTCGGTTTCGGCGAGGTGGAACAAACCCACCAGGCTCCAGTTGGAACGGTCGACCCGGGTGCCGAAGGCCGCCGCGCGCTCCTCGACGATGCCCCAGTGGTACGAGAGGGCGTTGAAGCCCTCGACGGTCAGCGTCGCGCCGATGGACAGCAGGCCGATGCCGTGCTTGCCGGCCAGCCGCGCGCCGGTCGGCGACGCGACCGCGGCGACCGACAGCGGGATCCCGCCATCCGAGTAGGGCGCCAGCTGCAACTTGGCGTCGAACAGTTGGTGCGTGGCCGTCTTCGCGCTCACCGTCTCCCCGGCCAGTAGCCGCACGACGATGTCGAGATTCGTTTCCAGCAGCTCGCGCGTGTCCGTGGGGGTGAGCCCAATCATGGCGGAGTCGCTGGGAAGCGAACCCGGCCCCACGCCACCGATGATGCGGCCATGGGTGAGGTGATCCAGCAGCATCAGCCGGTCGGCAACCCAGAGCGGGTTGTGGTACGAGAGCGAAATGACCCCGGTGCCAAAGCGAATCCGCTTGGCGCGTTCGGCCGCGGCGGCGATGAACACCTCCGGCGAACTGATGATCTCGCTGCCGGCCGAATGGTGCTCGCCCATCCAAACCTCGTCGAAACCGAGGGCGTCGAGGTGCTCGATGAAAGCGAGGTCGCGCTGCAATGCGAGCGTCGGATTGGTGCCGGCCCGGTGGAACGGCGCGATGAAGTATCCAAACCTGAGCTTCGACATCGAGTTTCCCCTTGCATCGGAGTTGGCCAGAACCATAACCCGAATGCGGTGCCCGGCCTAGGCCGTCACGTGAGAACGCTCGATGGGCGAGAGGCTTTCAGCCGGCGGGGCCAGGTGCTCCCGGCCCCGCCGACTTGGGTAGCAAGCCTTGGTTTGTTGTGGTGCGCTAGCGCGGGATGTCAGTAGCCGCCGCACACGTTGCCGACGCACCCGCCGCCACCCCCCGGGCCGCCGCCGCCACCCCCGACGCCGGGGATGGTGCCGCCCCCGCCGCCCGGGCCGCCGCCGCCCGTGGGGCCGCCGGGGATGGTGCCGCCCCCGCCGCCCGGGCCGCCACCGCCGGTCGGGCCGCCGGGGACATCGCCGCCGCCACCGCCGGGCCCGCCGCCACCCGTGGGGCCGCCGGGGGTGCCGCCGCCACCACCGGGTGTGGACGGAGCCACGCTCGACGTGGGCGTGGTCGTCGGGGTGGTGGTCGTGCTGCTGTTCGGTCCCTTGCTGCCGCCGCCGCAACCGACGGCGAACACGAGCATGGCCGCGCCGCCGAACAGCGCGAACGAGGTCCTGGCTGCCGATCTCATCGCAATCCCCAATCCCCGCTTGCGCCTGTGCAAGTGGTTCACTTCTCCTTACCCGGGCGCACGCCCGGGCAAACGGGGATTGCGGAGTGGGGATTTCCGCCGATACAAACGCCGATGGCCCATCACCGGGATGGGCCATCGGAAAGCGATTCGACTAGCAGTCGAGCCCGGACACGCAGCCGGCAAGGGTGGCCTGGTGGACGCCGGCCGCGGCGTGCGCCGGCGCGATTCCGGACGACGAGTGCGTCGCCGGTGCCGCCGCGCCGCCCGTCGGGCCAACCGGCACCCCGCCGAAGCCGAGCGCCAAGGTCACCGCTGCCATCCCGCCGAGCGCGGCAACCGCCGTAGTGATTCGAGTTTTCATCAGCCGCTCCTTTTCCTCGAGCGCGTCGGACGAAGTGGCGCGCGTGTAACACAATGCTACACCTGTGCAACTATTGCTACAAGCAAGAGTTTTCCGACTACGGTCGAGCGGCGTGGGTGGTCATTCGAAGGTAGGAGAAAGAGCGGCGGACCGCGGCGCGTTGAGGGCCGATGGCCCATCTCGGGCTAATGGACCATCGGCGAGCCAAATCGTATCCTCGGACAACTGTTGCTATGCGGGATTCCGCCGAAATCGCCTGGTAAGAAATTTTCTTATTCGTAAATTGGACAGCGCACCCCGATGCCGGGCCGGGACGCGCGGACGCGTGCCGCTCTTATCCCGAAAGCGAACGGGCCGCCGCGCCCTAGGCCTCCTTGGTGATCAACTTCCGCAGCGCCACCCTGTCCGGTGTCAGCAGTTCGGCGATGCGGGGCTTGTTCACTTCGGCGACGATGATCTCGCCGACCTCCTGATAGACCTCGCTGAAGATGCCGTGCGACTTCATCTTCTCGGTCTGATACAGGTTGTCCTCGGTAGGCGTGACGTAGTAGACCGCGTCGGCCTTGAACCGGTGCACCAGCCAGAGGTGGATGAGCGTCATCAGCCGCTTCTGGCGTAGCTTCTCGGCGAAGGTGTTCTGGTCACGCACCTGCAGGATGCTGCGGCCGTGGCGGTCCTTGATCGGATCGACCACCACGTTGGCCAGCTGCTCGTCGCCGTTGCCATAGATCCCGAGCTCGAGAACGTCCGAACCGGCGCGGCGGGGCCGCAGGGTCACGCGCAGCTTCTCGCCCAGGTGGTAGTTGTCGCTCCACAGCGCCAGCCACTCCTCCAGCAGCTTCTTGGGCACCTCGGTCTGCGCGAGGTGCTGGTGCTGGGTCGAGCCCTTGCCCATCGCCTTGGTGGTCGCGGTGCGGCCCGACGAAGCGGCCAGCGCGGCGTCGCTGCGCGGCCCGCCGACCAGGGTCTGCGGGGTCCGGTACGGCGACTCGACCAGGCGCATCTTGCGCTGCAGCCGAGCGAGCGCCAGCATGCCGTCCTGCTGCAGCGACGTGGCGAACTCCTCGGCGGCGACGCCGTCGATCTGGTGACCGCCATAGGTGATGAAGTTGAAGACGAAGCCCATCTTGCCGAGCTCCTCGGGGAAGCGCTTCATCTCCTCGTCCGTCATCCCGGTGGTGTCCCAGTTGAACGACGGCGAAAGGTTGTAGGCGAGCATCTGGTCGGGGAATTCGGCGTGGATCGCCTCGGCGAACTGGCGCGCGTCGGCGAGGTCGGCGGTCTTCGTCTCCATCCAGAGGATGTCGGCGAACGGCGCGACCGCAAGCGATTTGGCGATCGCGTAGGGAATCCCGCCGCGGATCTGGTAGTAGCCCTCCGGGGTCTTGGACAGCTCCGGGTCCCACGGCGGGTCGACGCCCAGCTCCTTGGCCTTCTCCCGCGCGGCGTACAGCGACGCGTGCGCCGCGAACTGCGTCCACTCGTCGGGAGTCATGCTCGGCGGCTCGTCGTCCCGGTCGTCGAACGAGAGCACCTCGGCCACGGCCTCGCCGTAGGTCATCAGGCCCGCGTCGTCCTCCCAGGCCGCGACGAACCGCGACTCCACCTGGTCGAAAAGGTCGTCGATGGAATTCTGGCCGTCGTCACGCCACTGGGTGACGGCCTCGGTGACCAGGGCCATGATGCCCTGGCGCTCGAGCCACGCGTTGGCCAGGCTGTACTCGCTTTCGGCCAGGGCGTAGAGCAGGTGGCCGTTCAGTTCCTTGACGCCCAACTCGTAGAAGCGCCGCACCAGGGCCAGGAAGCAGCCCTTGTAGGACGGGATGTTGAGGTTCGTGGCGCCCAACAGGAACGGTTGGTCGCGCTCATCGGCGCGACTGTCGATGAGGTTGGCCGCCTCGGCGTCGGTGCGCGCGACGATGATGCCGGGAACCTTCATCACGTCGAGCTGGAATCGGGCCGCGTTGAGGCGCTTGATCTGTTCGTCGGAAGGCACCAGCACCTTGCCGCCCTGGTGGCCGCACTTCTTGGTGCCGGGCCGCTGGTCCTCGATGTGGTAGCCGGCCACGCCGACCTCGACGAAGCGGCGAATCAGGTTGCGCACGTGCGGGTCACCGCCGTGGCCGGTGTCCGCGTCGGCGATGATGAACGGCCGGTAGTCGTACTGGGGGGTGGTCGCGCGCTGGCGGTCGTTCATCTGCAGCCGCAGGTACTGCTGATTGCGGTCGGCGGTCAGCAGGGCGCGCACCAGGACCGCGGCGTCGTCGGGCACCTGGCTCAACGGGTAGCTGGCGAGGTCGGGGCCGGGGTCCTCGGTGGTGGAGCCCTTGGCCGACGTCGCCCAGCCGCCCAGATAGATGCCCTCGATGCCCATCCGTTTCATGGCGACCGCCTGGCCCGGCGAATAGGGGCCGAAGGTGGTGATGCTCTTCTTGGCGGCGAACAGCTCGCGCAGCCGGTCGTAGAAGGCCACCGCCGCGTTGCGCGCAACGGCGTAGTCGGTGGGGATCGTGCCGCGCTGCTCCACTACCTGGCGGGCCGTGTACAGGCGGGTGATGCCGGCGAAGCGCGGGCCGTCGATGTACCGCTGCGTGGCGGCGAGCTCGTCTTCGAACGATGTCCGGACTTCGGTGTCCGTGTCAATGATGGCCATGGCCTTACGCTCCTGTTCGGCACGATTTCCCTGACCGAGAGTCTATCCCCGGGGATGACCGTTCAATCAGGGGTCGAAAGACCCGTGCCGAAACCGTGATCGCCGGGGCCCCGGCCCGCTGCGGCACACATAACCCTCCGCGCGCGGCCAGGCCGAGCGTGGGGGCCGATGGCCCGGGCTTTGGCGTCGATGTGCCTGGTGCCCAAAGGGTTTCGAAACCAACGCGGTCGTCGCTCCGGGTCGGCCGTCGCGGGAATGCAAAGAAAACCCAGCGCGCCCAGCAAACTCGGTGTAGGGTATCGCCGTGCCCACAGAATTGCGGTATGAGCGGTGGTACCTTCCCCTGTCGGTTCCCGTCGGGCTGGGCCCGAAGCGCAGCGAGCTACGGGTGGAGGCGGGAACCCTGCACGTGAAAATGGGCTGGGCCTTCGACGCCCACATTCCCCTGGCGTCTATCACCAGCGCCGCGCCGGCGCAGGACAAAGTGCTGACCATGGGCGTGCACTACGCGAAGGGCCGCTGGCTGGTCAACGGGTCCGGTAAAGGCTTGGTGACCCTGACGATTGAGCCTCCGGTGGAGGCGAAGGCCGTGGGCCGAACGGTGTCGCTGCGCGCGTTGTGCGTCAGTGTCACCGACCCGGACGCGCTGGTTGCCGCCTGCACGGGGACCCGCACTTAGCCCGGTTCGGCGGCCGCCCGGTGGGCCAGCCAATCCCGCTGGCGCCGGACGAATCCCGCGTCGACGACGTTGCCGTGCCCCGGCACGTAGCGGGCATCGGGTCCGCCGATCGCGAGCAGCCGATCGAGGGTGGCCGGCCAGGCCGTCAGATCCGAGTCCGCGTCGATGAAGGGGTCGGCGGACTCCTCGATCAGGTCGCCGGTGAACACCACGTCCGGGTCGGCGTCCCCGCCCGGAGCGATCACCACCAGGTCCGAGGTGGTGTGGCCGCGGCCAGGGTGGGCGACCGTCACGGTGCGGTCGCCGAGGTCGATCGCCGCGTCATAAACCCCGTGGCGTGGGGGCCGCAGGGCCGCGATCGTGCGGTCGAGTGCCGCGGCGTCGGCGCCGTATTGCAACGCGTGCTCGCGCATCCGGTCGGTACCCGACGTTAGGTATTCGACCACCTCGGGCGCGCAATAGACGTCGGCGTCGGTGAACAGCGCGGAGCCCAGCACGTGGTCAAAGTGCTTGTGCGTCAGGACGATATGGCTGACCGGGCGGCCGGTGAGCCGCCGCACGTCGGCGTCGATCGCGGCGGCCTCGGCGAGGGTGGTGCCGCTGTCGATCAGCATCACCCCGGTGCGCCCCCACACCAGGCCGACGGTGACATCGCAGAACCGCAGCCGGCACCGATGCACGGTGGCCGTCAACCGCTCCCAGGCGATATGCACATCCTGAAACCTAGCCGCTCGGCGGTGACGCCGGGCGGAACGGTTGACACGCCCCGAATGGCCGACATAGTGGACGACACCAGGATGGTCTGAGCGGCGAGAGGAGCTGGCGGTGCGCGCAGTCGTCATCACCAAACGCGGTGATCCGTCGGTGCTGCAAGTCCGGCAGCGGCCGGATCCCCCGCCGCCGGGCCCGGGACAGCTGCGGGTCGCGGTGCGCGCCGCGGGGGTGAACTTCGCCGATCACCTCGCCCGCGTCGGGATGTACCCCGACGCGCCGAAGCTGCCGGCCGTGGTCGGCTATGAGGTAGCCGGGACGGTGGAGGCCGTCGGCGACGGTGTGGATGCCGGCCGCGTGGGCGAGCGGGTGCTGGCGGGCACCCGATTCGGCGGTTACGCCGAGGTTGTCAACGTGGCCGCGAGCGACTCGGTGCCGCTGCCCACGGCGATGAGCTTCGAACAGGGCGCCGCCGTGCCGGTCAACTACGCGACCGCGTGGGCGGCCCTGCACGGTTACGGGTCGCTGCGCGCGGGTGAGCGCGTGCTGGTGCATGCCGCCGCCGGCGGCGTGGGCATCGCGGCCGTCCAGTTCGCGAAGGCCGCCGGCGCCGAGGTGCACGGCACCGCGTCGCCCGCCAAGCATCGCAAGCTCGCCGAGCTCGGGGTGGACCGCGCGATCGACTACCGCCGCGACGGTTGGTGGCGGGGCCTCGAGCCCTACGACCTGGTGCTCGACGCGCTGGGCGGCACGTCGCTGCGGCGGTCCTACGATCTGCTGCGCCCCGGCGGAAGGCTGGTGGGATACGGGGTGTCCAACCTGCAGCATGGCGAAAGGCGCTCCCTGCGGGCGGCCGCGCCGCACGCGCTGGCGATGCTGCGCGGGTTCAACCTGATCGACCAACTCTCGGACTCCAAGGCCGTCATCGGCCTCAACATGCTGCGGCTGTGGGACGACCGCGGCACGCTCGAGCCCTGGATCACGCCGCTGACCGAGGCGCTCGACGACGGGACCATCGCGCCCGTCGTGCATGCGGCGGTGCCGTTCGAAGACGCGCCGGAGGCGCATCGCATCCTGGCCGCGCGGGAGAACGTCGGCAAGGTGGTCCTGGTGCCGTGACTTCGCGCGAGTTTTCATCGGCCCCGTAGCGGTTATCTTTCCCCCATGGCTATCACCGACTCCCGCGACGTCGTCATCGAGGCGACGCCCGACGAGATCATGGACGTGCTCTTCGACATCGAGTCGCTGCCCGAGTGGTCGTCCTTTCACAAGAAGGTCGAAATCCTCGAGCGGGACGATCAGGGGCATCCCAGCAAATCGCGGCAGGTCGTCAAGATCGTCGGGGTCAGCGACGAGCAGGTGCTCGACTACTCCGTCGAGGACGACGGCGTGGGCTGGACGCTGGTGAGCTCCAAACAGCAACGCGCACAAGAGGGTCGCTACACGCTGAAGCCCGATGGCGACACAACCCGGGTCCACTTCGAGCTGACCGTGGATCTCACCGTGCCGGTGCCCGGGTTCCTCGTCAAGCGAGGGTCCAAGGGGCTGATGGACACGGCGACCGACGGGCTGCGCAAAAGGGTGCTCGAAGTCAAGAAGCGCGGCAGTTAGCGGCGGCGCTTCCCGACCGCCGCCGCGCGGGCCACACTGTTCGGTATGAACAGGTTTCAACAAGTCGCGTCGGCGGTCGGCGGGCTGGTGGTGCTCGGCGCGGTGGCCGCCTGCGGCGGCCACGGTGACAGCCGGGTGACGGCGCCCTCGACGCCGAAGGTGACGACCCTTGGGCGGACCGTCCCGGCCGCGCCCGCCGGCGGCCCGCTGACCATCAGCAGTCCGGCATTCGCCGACGGCGCACCGATTCCCGTGCAGTACACGTGCAAAGGGGCGAACACGGCGCCGCCGCTGACATGGTCGGCGCCGTTGGGGGCGGCGCTCGTGGTCGACGACCCGGATGCCGTCAACGGGTTGTACGTGCACTGGGTGGTGACCGGGATCGCTCCCGGTGCGGGCAGCACCGCCGAGGGTCAGACGCCGGCCGGGACCACCACGCTGCCGAACACGGCCGGCCAGCCCGCCTACAAGGGGCCCTGCCCGCCGGCGGGAACCGGCACGCACCACTACCGGTTCACCCTCTACCAGCTTCCCAACGACTACCAGTTGCCCGACGGCCTGGCCGGCGTGCAGGCGGAGCAGACGATCGCGGGCGCGGCGACCGCGCAGGCGCGACTCACCGGAACCTTTGGAGGCTGAAGGTTCTAGGCCATGTCCTCGAGCGCCTGATAGCCGGCGTTGTAGCCGGGGGTAAACGTGATACCCGGACCGCCATGACATCCCGCGCCGCCGAGGTAGAGGCCCTCGATGGGAATCGGGAAGTCGAGAAATCCCTTGGGCCCCGGCCTGTTCGGGCCCATCAGGTCCGGATGCAGCAGGCCGTGGCAGAAGTCGCCGGCGGGCGCGCCGAACATCGTGTTCATGTGGTAGGGCGCAAACGTGATGTGCCGGATGACGATGTCCTTGAAGTTCGGGGCCAGCCGGGTGATCTTGTCGATAACGCGCCCCGCCATCTCGTTCTTGAGCCGGCCGTGCTCCTGGCGGTCGACTTCGACCGGGAAGGCGTAGGCGTACGCGCTGGCCGCGTGCTTGCCGGGCGGAGCCATGCCCGGGTCGTGCACGGACGGGATCTGCATGCCCATCGACGGGTTGTCCGGCACGATGCCCCGGCGGCAATTCTCCCAGTGCAGCTGTTGCTCTTCCGGATCGCCGAAGATGCCGACCGACTGCTGCATGCCTTCCTCGTTCAAGAACTCATACGGCGGGGCGAATTCGGGCAGCCCGTCAAGGGCGAAGTGGATCTGGACGAAGGAAGCCCGGTGGTCGCGTCCGGATAGCCGCGAGACCAGCTCCGCCGGAACATGTTCCGACGCGATCAGTTCGGTCAGCGTCAGATCGGGCGCGAGGTTGGAGATCACGATCGGGGCGGTGATGCTCGATCCGTCGCGTAGCCGCACGCCGGTCACCGCGCCGTGGTCGACGAGGATCTGCTCCACCTTCGCGCGGTAGCGGATCTCACCGCCGTGGGAGACGAACAGCTCGCGCAGGTGCTCGGTGAGCGCGCCGATGCCGCCTTTGAGCTTGGTCATCATGGCCGTGCTGTCGTCGGGCACGGCCAGGGCGAAGGCCAGGCAGGTGGCGCTGCCCGGCGTGTAGGGCCCCCGGTAGGTCGAGTTGATGGCCAGGAACGCGAGCATTCCGCGCATCACCGCGTGCTTGTCCTTGTCGGGCAGGTAGCGGTCGATGACGTCCATCGCCGATCCGAACAGCATTTCGTGAATGGCCCGCCGCTCGGCGTCGTTGGCCGCGCAGGCATACATCTCGTCGATGGTCTTGGGCGGCGTGCGGACATCGAAGCGGCCCAACGCCTTTGCGGGCCCCTGGCTCCACCCGATCAATTCGGCCATGCCGGTGACGGCTTCCATGCCGTGCTTGGAGCCCAGGTGCGTCATCAGCTGCATCGGGTCGCGGTAGAAGATCATCGGCTCCTCGCCGTGGTCGCCGATGTTGGTGGACATCACCTCCGGCTCAACCGTGGGCAGGGTGTCCAGCCCCAGATCCTTGGTGATCTGGCTGGCGGTCGGGAACTGGACGGAGCCGGCGATTTCGTAGCGGAAGCCGTCGATGAGCTCGACGGTCGCCGCCATGCCGCCCGCATAGGTGTTGGCTTCCAGGCACAGGGTCCGCAGGCCCGCGCGCTGCAGGATCGCGGCGGCGGTCAATCCGTTGTGGCCCGCTCCCACGACGATCGCGTCATAGTCCGGCATGGCTTCCTCCCTCGGGTCGGCGCGTGACAAGAATATGTCAGTACTGACATAATTGGAAGATGTCGGTCCTGACTGTTGGCCTGGGATACCATTCCGGTGGGATGACCGCGCCGACGAACCGCCATGAGCTACGCCGCCGATCGACGCACGAGGCGCTGCGCCGGGCGGCATTGAAAAGCTTTGCGCGCAAGGGCTTTACCAATGTCACCGTGACCGAGCTGGCCCGGGAGGCCGGCGTCACCGAGCGGACCTTCTTCCGCCACTTCCCCACCAAGGAAGCGGTGCTGTTCCAGGACTACGAGACGCAGCTGGAATGGCTGGCCGAGGCGCTCGCCGGCCGCCCCGCCTCCGAGTCACTCTTCGACGCAGTGCTGGCGAGCGTGGCGGCCTTCCCGCACGACCTCGAAGTGGTCCGCCAGGCCGCGACCGCCCGTGCGGAGTTGATCAGTGCCGACCGGATCGAGGGCCATCTGCGGGTGGTGCAGGCGTCGTTCGCCCGAGTGCTGACCGACTTCGTCCGGGCCCGCAACCCGGACGTGGCGAACGTCGACCTGCTCGCCGAAGTCGCGGGCTCGGCCCTGGCGGCCGGCCTCGTTGTGGCGGTGGAGAATTGGGGCCGCAACGGCTGCGCCGGCGACCTCGGCGAACTCGTGGCATCCAGCCTGCAGGTGCTGCGCTCGGGTTTGGCGCCGCTCGCCTGACCCGTCGAATGCGCAAACCTTGAGCACACGGTCAAGCGTTCTGCGCGCTCGCGACGGCCGCTTCGACGAAGCGGCGCAGCACGGCGTTGTGAGCGCGCGGCAGAAACGCCAGGGCCACCGGGCTCACGGGCGCTCCGCGCAAAGCGACGAACCGGACGCCGGGGTGAATGTTGCGGCGAACGGCGACGTCGGGGATCACACCGATGCCGCGATCCGCCGCGACGGATTCGAGCCACTCGTCGAAATTGGTTGTCTCCACGATGGTTTCCGGCCCCTCGCCGGGGGGCCACGACCAGGGCCCGGTGGTGCCGCTGGCGGTGTTGACGACCAGCGGCCAGCGCGGGACCTGGGCCCAGTCCAACTCCGATCGGCCGGCCAGCGGTGAGTGCACCGAACACACGGCCACCCGGGACTCGTCGAAGAGGTGCACCACCCGCACGGCGGTCGACGTCACGTGCCCGCGGACGACGGCGACGTCGACCTTGCCCTGTTGCACGGCGCTCAGCGCATCGTCGGTGCGGACCAACCTGACCCGCGCCCCGGTGGTTCGTTCGAAACGGGCGACGGTGTCCTGCGCCCACGGGTCGGGCAGCAACCAGCTGAATCCGAGGCCGATGCTCGCCTGCCGGCGCACGGCGCCGACCGCAAGTTCCAGCTCCGCGAGGATCCGCTCGATGTCATGGAGGAACGCCCGGCCGGCCCGGGTGGTCTCGACGTGCCGCGAACTGCGATCCACGAGCGTCGCGCCGAGCGCGTCCTCCAGTTGGCGGATGGTGCGGCTGAGCGCCGGTTGGGTGATGCGGAGTTCGTCGGCGGCCTGGGTGAACGACTTGAGCCGCGCCACCGCCTCGAACGCCCGAAGGTGGCGCAGCTCGACTCGGCCACCGTCCAACGCGCCCATGCCCGAGAAGCATAGATCGATGACAGCGGGCATTTCACAGCCGACCTGGGCGGACCTACCGTCGAAGCCAGGAGATAGATCAGAGGAGACAAGATGCCACTGCTGTACATCGACCTCGTCGAGGGCCGCACGCCGTCGGAGGTGCGGGCGTTGCTCGACGCCGTTCACGAGTCCGTCGTCGACGCGTTCGGCGTGCCGCCGCGCGACCGCTACCAGGTGGTGCGCACCCACCCCGCCCACGAAATCGTCGCGCTGGACACCGGATTGGGCATGACCCGTTCGGCGCGCCAGGTGATCGTGCACATGGTGAGCCGGCGCCGCACACGGGTGATGAAGGAGAAGTTCTTCGAGCTGCTGGCGACCAATCTGGCGGAACGATGCCAGCTCGACCCGGCCGATCTCATCGTCTCGATCACCGAAAACACCGACGAGGATTGGTCTTTCGGCCACGGCCGGGCGCAGTTCCTCACCGGGGAGCTGACATGACCCTGGACACTCGGCTGACCAAATTTTTCGGTGTCCGGTACCCGGTGGTGCTCGCCCCGATGGCGGGCATCTCCGGAGGGCGCCTGGCGGCGGCGGTGACGTCGGCCGGCGGCCTGGGCCTCATCGGCGGCGGTTACGGCGATTCCGATTGGTTGGGACGCGAATTCGACCGGGCCGCGGGGGCGGCGGTCGGATGCGGGTTCATCACCTGGAGCCTGGCCCGCCAACCCGAGCTGCTCGAGGCGGCTCTGCAACGGCGGCCCGCCGCGATCATGCTGTCATTCGGCGAGCTGCAGCCGTTCGCCGACCGCATTCGCGCCGACGGCACCCCCCTCATCGCGCAGGCGCAGACGCTCGACCATGCGCGCCAGGCCCTGGACGCCGGCGCGGACGTCATCGTGGCCCAGGGCGGCGAGGCCGGTGGGCACGGCATGACCGCGCGCTCCACCTTCACGCTGGTGCCCGACGTCGCCGACCTCGTCGCCGCACGCTCACCGTGCACGCTCGTGCTGGCGGCGGGCGGGGTCACCGACGGCCGGGGGCTGGCGGCGGCGCTGGCGCTCGGCGCCGACGGCGCCCTGGTGGGCACCAGGTTCTGGGCCTCCCCGGAGGCGTTGGTGTCGTCCCGCGCCCACGAGCGGGCGCTGGCGGCCAGCGGCGACGACACCTTCCGCACCCGCGCCTTTGACCTGGTCCGGCGGCTCGATTGGCCCGCCGGCTACAACGCGCGGGCGCTGGGCAACACCTTCCTCGGCACCTGGCACGGCAACGAGGACCGGCTTTCTTCCGCGCTGCCCGAAGCGGTGGCCGCCTACGAAAAGGCAGTCGCCGCAGAGGATTTCGATACCGCCGCCATTCTCGTCAGCGAAGGGGTGGGGCTGCTGCGGCAGGTCCGGCCGGCGGCCGACATCATGGCCGACATGGTCGAGCAGGCCGCCCGGATCCTCAACCGACCGGCCTCAGTACAGCGGTGACCAGTCCGACGTTCGCAGCAGGCGGCTTTCCCACTGATCGCGGTATTTCAGCGCCTCGACCATGTAGCTGCCGGGCCGCCGGTGCTCGGGCGCCGTCTCGGTGGTCAGCAGGTGGACCAGCGCGGCGTAGTTGTTGAAGTCCTCGATCTTCTGCCACAGCATCGCTTCTCGTCGGCGGTGACTGCCGTGCGCGACCTGAAAGCACGCCTGGATATCGAGGATCCGCCGCTCTTTCGGGGCTTTGGACAGCAGCCGGTAATAGATCTCGTCCCACATCCGGATGTAGTCATCGAGCGCGGCGTCGGGCCAGCCGGTGTCTTCCATGAACAGGCTCAGCTGGTGGGTCGCACCGTCGGTGGGCACCGTGGCCAGGTCCACCGTTTGCAGCGGTGACCAGTCGACGGGAAGCAGGAGCTTGCCCGTCACCTCGTGGCGCAGGTTGTCCAGCTCACGCATCCAGGGCCGCAGGTCGCCGCCTTGTGTCCGGCGCGCGAGCCTTTCCCAGGCCGCGCCGTCCACGACGCCGGTGATGGTGACCACGTTGTAGGACAGCCCGGACCCGTGGGCGTGATTGGTGTACCAGAGCAGTCGGGCGTCGTCCCCCTCGGCCAGCGTCGGCATCCAGCCCTCGCGGTAGGCGGCCTCGAATTCGTCCTGCCGGGCGCCGACCACCTTGTGCGTCTCGTGAAGGAAAAGCATCGAAACTCCTTGCGGTCAAGCCTGTTCGGCGATCAGCGCGGCCAGCCGGCGACGGTTGACCTTGCCGGTCGAGCTGTAGGGGATGTCGTCGACGATCGCCAGCCGCTCGGGCAGCTTGAAGTAGGCGATCGACTCACGACAGTGCGTTCGCAGCTGTTCGAGGGTCACCGGGCCGCTGGTGACCACCGCCGCCCCCACCCGCTGCCCGAGTTCGTCGTCGGCGATTCCGGCGACCGCGGCGTCACGCACCGACGGGTGTGAACGAAGCGCTTCCTCGACTTCGATCGGCCCGAACTTCTCGCCCCCACGATTGATGGTGTCGCTGAGCCGCCCGCTGGGGAAGATGTAGCCGTCGGAATCCCGGCGGGCGAGGTCACCGGTGCGCAGCCAGCCCTCGGTGACGTTCTGGGTGGTATTCACCCACAACTCGCCGACCGCTCCGGTGTCGACGTCTTCCCCGGTCTCCGGGTCCACGACGCGCACGTCGACCCCGGGCAGGGGCCTGCCCACGGATCCGGCCCGGGCGGGATCGCGGTGATCGGCCGGTAGCAGCGTCGTGTACGCGCCGAGGGTCTCGGTCTGGCCGAACACGTTCGCGAAAGCCACGTGCGGGAGGGCGGCCATCGCCCGGCGCACCAGCTCGACCGGCGCGGCCGCCGCCCCGTACGCGACGGCGATCAGTGAGGACAAATCGGCGTCGGCGAAGCCGGGATGGTCGAGGATGCGCTGCAACATCGTGGGGACCAGGAACGTGGTGGTCACCCGATGTTCTGACACCAGGCGCAACCAGTCGCCGGCGTCAAATCGCTGCTGTATCACCGACGTGTTGCCCGAGTAGAGGCTGCCCAATATTCCCAGCGAGCCGCCGACATGGAAGAACGGAACGCACATCATGCCCACCGAGGGTTTGGCGTCGGCCCGGAACGGCGCCGCCATCCCCTCGATCCGCCTGGCCAGCTGCCGGTCGCTGATCGCGACGGCCTTCGGCAATCCCGTTGTGCCGCTGGTGAACAGGACCACGGCATCGCCCTCGACGTCGAGCGCGGGCGGCGCCGAGGGGCCGACGCCGCCCAGCAGCTCGGCGCCCGTCACCACCGTCGGCGCACCGGCGTCGCGGACCCGGTCGGCGTACGGCTCCCCCGCGACGGCCACCTCGCCACACCCCGCACCCGTCAAAAGCCCGTGCAACTCAATCGGTGTCAGCGCCGGGTTCATCAGCGCGGCCGCCGCGCCGATGCGGGCCGCCCCCAGCACCGTCGCGATCGAGAGCACGCTCCCGCCGTCGACCACCGCGACGCGCTGGCCGGGCGTCACGCCGCGGTCGGCCAGGCCGGCGGCGCACCGGCGCACGGTCGCCGCCAGCTCGCCGTAACCGATCGACCGCCCGTCGACGATGAGCGCGACGCGGGCGGGATCGCCCGTCGCGGCCGCCTCGAGCATCGTTGAAATATTCATCGCCGGCTCAGTACAGGGGTGACCACGCGGAGGTGCGCAGCAGCCGGCTGGTCCACTGGTCCCGCAGGTGCAGCGCGTCGTGCATCCAGGTGCCCGGGGCGCGGTATTCAGGCGGAATCGGGGTCTTCAGCAGTTCGAGCAATTGCTCGGGCCGCTGAATGCGCTGCATCAGGACGACCTCGCGGTGCAGGTGGCTGCCGAGCGCGGGCTGAAAAGCCGCCTGGATCAACAGCATTGACGACGGCCGCTGCAGGCTTTGGGCGTACACGTCGCCGCTGCGTTCGATGTACTCCTCGAACTTGTCCGGGTACGGCCACATGGTGTCTTCCATGTACAGGCTGAGTTCGTGCTCCCGCCCGTCGACCGGCACGTCCGCCCACGGCATGTCCTGCAGCGGCGACCACGGCAGCGGTGCGAGCAGCTTCGCCTCGACGTCGTAGCGCAGCTCGTCCAGCTCACGCATCCACGACTGCAGGTCGCCGCGTTGCACCCGGAGCGCCAGGCGTTCCCACGCCGTTCCGTCCCTGACGGCGGTGACGGTCACGACCGTGTAGGACGGACCGCTGCCCTGGGCATGGTCGGCATACCAGAGCAGCCGCGCGTCGTCACCGGCGGCGAGCATGGGCAGCCAGCCCCGCCGGAACGCGGACTCGAAGTCGTCTTCGCAGCGGCCGCGCACCTTGTGCACCTCGTGCATGAACAGCACGTCGAGACGGTAACTCCGAACGCGTGGCCGGGTCTACGGCGGCGCCACTGCGCCCTGGACAGTCGGGTGGCGAAATGGTTTGCTCGACTCAGTAATTACCTCACCGGGCAGGAGTCGCCGATGGCCCGTCTCAACGTGCCGGATGGCCCGGGCGGCGAAGCCGCCATGATCTGGACGCTGCGGCCGCAACTGGGCGACATGGTGGAGCGGATGATCCGCGGCGCATACCAGCAGAGCGTTCTGCCGGCCGACGAGCGCGAGCTCGCCAGGATGCGCATCGCGCAGATCAACGACTGCGCGGCGTGCTCCGGGTTCCGGGCCCAGTCCGTGCTGGACGCCGGCGTCGCGCCGGAGCTGTACGACAACGTCGCCGCGTACGCCACCTACCCCGGCTACACGCCGCGTCAGCGGCTCGCGATCGAATTCGCCGAGCGGTTCGCGACCGACCATGCGTCGCTGGACGACGCCTTCTTCGGGCGGCTCCGCGAGTCGTTCTCCGACCCCGAGATCCTCGACCTCACGCTGTGCGTGGCGGTGTTTTTGGGCCTGGGGCGCTCGTTGAGCGTCCTGGGTGTCGATCAGTCGTGCGCAATCGATCTCTAGTGAGGAACGCCGGATGGACCTAGCCACGGTCGACGAACTGCTGAGCACCACCCGCTCGGTGCGCAAGCGCCTCGACTTGGACCGGCCGGTCGGCCGCGACGTGATCCTCGAATGCATCCGGCTCGCGATGCAGGCGCCCACCGCCAGCAACACCCAGGACTGGCGCTGGTTGGTGATCACCGACGCCGACAAGCGCGCCGCCATCGCCGAGATCTACCGCAGCGTCGGCGCCGAGTACCTGGCCTACGCCGCCAAGGAGGCGTCCGACCCGCAAACGCAGCGGGTGTACGCGAGTGCCCTGAGCCTCACCGACACGCTGGGCAAGGTTCCCGTCCACGTCATCCCGTGCCTGGCGAACCGCATCGACAACTCCAACCTGTTGATCGCCGCGTCGGCCTGGGCGTCGATCATCCCGGCCGGCTGGAGCTTCCTGCTGGCCCTGCGGTCCCGTGGCCTGGGATCGGTGTGGACGACGATGCACCTGGCCAAGGAGCGGGAAGTGGCCGAGCTGCTTGGCATTCCGGACACGGTCACGCAGGCCGCGCTGTTCCCGGTCGCCTACACCGTCGGCACCGACTTCCGGCCGGCCGCGCGGCCGCCCGCGGAGACGGTCACGTTCTGGGACAGCTGGGGAGACGGCTGATGCAGTCCTACACC
>NZ_LATC01000028.1:0-49832 GCF_001414075.1 Mycobacterium sp. UM_11
CTGACCGCGCACCGGCTGGTGCATGCGTTGCGGCGGGCGGGTTTTCGGCCCGAGGACGCCGTGTACCTGCCGACCGACCATGCCGGCGCCGATGAGCTCATCCGGTCGGCCGACCTCGCGATGGTGTACGGGGGTCAGCCCGTGGTCGACAAGTACGCCGACGACCCGGCGGTGATCGTGAACGGGCCGGGACGCGCAAAGATTCTGATCACCGCCGACCGCGATTGGCGCGACCACATCGACGTCGTCGTCGACTCGATCGCCGGCCTCGGGGGCATGGCGTGTGTGAACACCACCGCCGTGCTGTACGAGGGCGATCCCACGCCGCTGGCCGCGGCCATCGCCCGGCGGCTGGCGGCGATCGAGCCGCTTCCCGCCGACGACGAGCGCGCGATCCTGCCCACCCAGCCCCTCGAACAAGCCCGGGCCCTGGCGGACTACCTGGCGGCCCGGGCCGAAGGATCGACGCCGCTCTTGGGCGCCGACCAGGTGGTCGCCGACCTCGGCGACGGCCAAGCCGCGCTGCGACCGGCCGTGCACCTATTGCCCGAACCGGCGGACGCGCTCAACGTCGAGCTGCCCTTCCCGTGCGTCTGGGTGGCGCCGTGGTCGCGGGGCGCCGGGCCGGAACCGTTGCGGCACTCACTGGTGGTCACCGCGATCACCGGCGACGACAGCCTGGTCGACGAGCTGCTCGCCGAGCCGACCATCGCCAACGTGTACGTCGGGCCCCACCCCACTTGGCACGCGGCGCCCGGAATCCCGCACGACGGGTTCCTGGCGGACGCCCTAATGCGCACCAAGGGGGTCATCGGGGACTAGCCGGGGCTCAGCTTCCGAAGCCGCCCCTACCGCTGGCGACCGAAGCGGCCCCGCTGGTGCCCGCGTCGAGGTGGCTGGACGCAAAGGCGACGCCCTTGTCGATCGTGGCGCCGTCGTCGGCGTAGGTGTTGTGCGCGGAGAAGTTCATCCCGTCGGAGCAGACCGGGTCTTCGGTGGCGCAGACCTTGATCGTCTTGTCCTGGAACGTCGGTCCGATCACGACGGGGGGCTCGCCGAGGAAGTTCATCGCGCGGACGTTGGGCATGCCGAACAACACGACCGAGGAGACGTGGCTCGCGATTGACGGGTCGAGGGGCTTGGGCACGGTGTTGGGGTCGATGCCGTCGGGGACGCTGGGCGAGGTGACGAAGCCCATCACGGCCGCGCCCTGGGAGTAGCCGCCGAGCACCATCTTGGTGTTGGGGCACTCGTGGGCCATCGAAACGACATGCGCGCCCGCATCTCTGACACCGTCGATGCCGGTGTCCCACTGGTCGCTGGCGGGGTAGTTGACGGGGTAGACGTCGAAGGACTTTGACCCGACCCGCGAGTGCAGGGCGTCGACGAAGGCCTGCCCGGTGGGGCCGACGCCGGGGGCTTCACCCGTGCCGCGGGCGAATACCACCTGAACGTCCGGACATTGGGCGGCGGCGCTGGGGATGACGGAACCGGCGAGGGCCGAGGCGCCGAGGGCGGACGCCGCGGCCACCGCCGGAGAAAGGAAACGAGCTATTTGACGTGCGATCATGCCGCAATTGTGCCCATCCGATCCCACGACTAAACAGGAGAAAGCCTGGAAATTACTGGGAATTCACACAAGCCCGTCGAACTCGGGTGACGCGGGCCGAGAAGCGTTGCGCGCGACCCTCATCCGCGGCTTCGACGGCCGCCGCTGCGGCGCCCGGGCCGAGCGGGACGCAGAACGCCGGGGCGGGGTGTGCACCGGGACGGCGATGTGGTCTGCTAATTGTGACGAGTCGAGCGCACGGTGAAGCCATCCGCCGGTCCTCGACACGAGTGAATGCGGCGGCAGAGTTGAACGCAATAGTGCAGGCCCTCAACGCGGTCACGGACCACGTGGCCAATCCGGCGCGGGTATCGGATCCCGACAGGCTGCGCCGAGCGGTCAGCGGCAAGACCGCCCTGGTGACCGGCGCCTCCTACGGAATCGGCGAGGCGACCGCCCGCAGGCTGGCCGCCGCCGGGGCCACCGTGCTGGCGGTGGCCCGCTCCGAGGACCGGCTGGGCGACCTCGCGGCGTCGATCAACGCCGCCGGCGGCCGGGCCGTCGCCTACCCGACCGACCTCACCGACGAGGCGGCCATCAACGCGCTGACCAAGGAGATCACCGAGGAGCACGGCGCGCTCGACATCGTGGTGAGCAACGCCGGGAAGTCGTTGCGCCGGTCGCTGCATCACCAGTACGACCGGCCGCACGACTTTCAGCGCACCATCGACATCAACTACCTCGGTCCCATCTGGCTGCTGCTGGGACTGCTGCCGGCCATGCGCGAAAGCGGCGGCGGGCACATCGTGAACGTCTCCAGCGTCGGCGTGCGCGTCGTGCCGGGGCCGCAGTGGGGCGCTTACCAGGCGTCGAAGGGCGCGTTCGACCGGTGGCTGCGCAGCGTGGCGCCGGAACTGCACGCCGACGGCGTGGAGGTCACCTCCGTCTACTTCGCCCTCGTCCGCACCCGGATGATCGCGCCCACACCCCTGTTGGGTCGGCTGCCCGGCCTGTCGGCCGACCAGGCCGCCGACGCGATCGCCAAGGCGGTCATCGAGCGGCCCCGCAGCAACGAACCCCCGTGGATGTTGCCCGCCGAGCTGGCCTCGGTGCTGTTGGCCGGGCCGGCCGAACGCGCGGCCCGGCTGTGGTACCGCCGCTTCTTCTCGGATTCCGGGGCCGGCGAGGCCGGGCGATGAGCGGGGAAGGCCTGGCCGGCACCGCGGCCCGCGCGCTGCTGCGGTCGCGGCTGCTGACCCCGCCGTCGCCGCTGGCCACCCTGCGGCTGATCGGTGAGGCGCGCCGGGGCGGCACCAACCCCTACACGCTGCTGGCCGTGACCGCGACGCGCTGGCCCGACCGCGCCGCGATCGTCGACGACGACGGCGTCTGGGACTATCGCGAGCTGCGCTCGGCCACCGATGCGCTCGCGCGCCGGTTGACCGGCGCCGGTGTGGGACCCGGCGACGCGGTGGGCGTGATGTGCCGCAACGGACGGGGGTTCATCGCCGGGGTCTTCGCGGTCGCCCTGGCGGGCGCCGACGTGGTTCTGGTCAACACCGACTTTCGCAGCGACGCACTGGCGTCCGCGATGAGCGCCCACCGGATCACCACGATGATCGCCGACGACGAATTCGGCGAACGCGCCCGCGCCGCGGACGAATCGGTGGTCCTGATCGACCCGGCGACGGTCACCGCCGAGGAGGGTGGCCCGCGGCCCGACGTGGCCGCGCCCGGCCGGATCGTCCTGCTCACGTCGGGCACCACCGGAACACCCAAGGGGGTGCCGCGCTCCCCGCAGCTGCGTTCCGCGGTCGGCGTGTGGGTGACCATCCTCGACCGCACCGGCCTGCGCACCGGGTCGCGAATCTCGGTGGCAATGCCCATGTTCCACGGGCTCGGGCTGGGCATGCTGATGCTCACCGTGGCCCTGGGCGGCACGGTGCTCACCCAGCGCCAGTTCGACGCCGAAGCCGCGCTCGCGCAGGCGTCGCTGCATCGCGCCGACGCGTTCACGGCGGTGCCGATCGTGCTCGCCCGCATCCTCGACCTGCCCGAGCGGGTGCGGGCCCGCAACCCGGTGCCCTATCTGCGGGTGGTGATGTCGAGCGGGGACCGGCTCGACCCCACCCTGGGGCAGCGGTTCATGGACGCCTATGGCGACATCCTCTACAACGGTTACGGTTCCACCGAGGTCGGCATCGGGGCGCTGGCCACCCCGGCGGAGCTCCGCGACGCGCCCGAGACCGTCGGGAGGCCGGTGGCCGGCTGCCCGGTGCGCATCCTCGACAAGAACGGCAGGCCGGTCGGCCCGCGCGTCACCGGGCGCATCTTCGTCGGCGGCGAGCTGGCGAGCGAGGGCTACACCGGCGGCGGCGCCAAGGACGTCGTCGACGGCATGACCAGCACCGGCGACATGGGCTACCTCGACGACGCGGGCCGGCTGTACATCGTCGGACGCGAGGACGACATGATCATCTCCGGCGGCGAGAACGTCTATCCCCGCGCGGTCGAGAACGCGCTGTCCCAGCACCCCGCCATCGCCGACAACGCGGTCATCGGCGTTCCCGACGAGAAGTTCGGTCATCGGCTGGTCGCCTTCGTGGTGCTGCAGCCGGGCAGCGGCACCGACCCGGCCGAATTGCGGGAGTACCTCAAGGGCAGGGTCTCCCGCTTCGAGCAGCCCCGGGACATCACCGTCGTCGACAGCATCCCGCGCAATCCCGCGGGCAAGGTCGTGCGCAGGGAGTTGTCGGGCTAGCCGCCCCGAAAGCCTCAGTCCCGCTTGGGTTCCAGGGCCGTGACCTGCTTGGCCAGCCAATTGGGCGCCAGCACCGAGATGACGGTGGCGCCCGCGGTGGCGCCGATGACGCCGCTCCAGGCGACGGGGCCCAGCGGCGTGCAGCCGAAGAACTGGCTGACGCCCGGGGTCTGCACGATCGCGACCAGCACCCCCGCGCTGCCGAGCGCCGTGCCCAGCACGAGCGGGCTGTGGCGCCGGGTCAGCAGGGTCTGCGCGAGCTGCGTGCTCACCAGCGCGGTGAGTCCCATCGTCGACGTGCGGCGCTGCGTGCCCGGCGTCCAGCGGCCGATGGCCCAGGCGGCGGTGGCGCCGGCGGCGGTGACGGCGCCCCGGGTGACGATCTGGCGCATCAGCGGCGCGTCGAGGGAGGGCGAGGGCCCGGAGAGCGTCGCCAGCTGGAAGGCGCGATGCAGCTCCTCGGCGTCGCGGTCCACCCCGTCCTCGGTCTCCTCCGGCTCGGGGTATTGCGGGGTGACGGCGACCGCGAGCGCGGGGAACATGTCGGTGAGCAGGTTGACCAGCAGCAGCTGGCGGGTGCCCACCGGC
This sequence comes from Mycobacterium sp. UM_11, assembly GCF_001414075.1. Classification (NCBI taxonomy): domain Bacteria; kingdom Bacillati; phylum Actinomycetota; class Actinomycetes; order Mycobacteriales; family Mycobacteriaceae; genus Mycobacterium; species Mycobacterium sp. UM_11. The sequence goes on from NZ_LATC01000028.1 coordinate 4,899, forward strand.
GCGCGGCCGGTGCCCAGCGCGGTGCCGATCAGGGTGAACAGCACTTCGCCCACGTTGCCGCCGACCAGGATGCTGACCGCGTCCCGGACGCCGCCCCACATCCCGCGGCCCTCGACCAGCGCGTCGAGCAGCACGCCGAGGTCGTCGTCGGTGAGCACGATGTCGGCCGCCCCGCGCGCGGCGGAGGAGCCGCGGCCGCTGACGCCGACGCCGACGTCGGCCATCCGGATGGCGGCGGCGTCGTTGGCCCCGTCGCCCACCATCGCGACCGCCTGCCCGGAGGCCTGCAGCGCCGCAACGATCTGCACCTTCTGCTCCGGGCTGACCCGCGCGAAGACCTGCACGTCGGCGGCGACCTTCGCGCGCTCCTCCTCCCCGAAGGCGGCGAGTTCCGCGCCGGTGATTTCGCGCGCGTCCGCGGGCAGCCCCAGTTGCCGGGCGATGGCGCGCGCGGTGATCGGGTGGTCGCCGGTGATCAGCACCACCCGCCGGCCGGCCTCCACCAGCGTCTCGATCAGCGGCCGCGCGGACGGGCGGGCGGTGTCGGCCAGCCCGACGAAGCCGATCAGCTCGAGCTCACGCGCGGCGGCATCGACGGCGTCGGCGTCGGTTTCCTCCTCGCCGGTGCCCAGCTCCCAGCGGCGCCGCGCGACCGCCAGCACCCGCAGGCCCTGCTCGGCGAGCCGCATCACCAACGCCTCCGCGTGGTCGGCGTCGGCGGCCGAATCGGCGAAGCGGCAGCGCGGCAGGACTTCTTCGGGGGCGCCCTTGACCATGAGCATCGGCCCGCCGTCGCCGGTCGTCGCGCCGATCGCGGCGGAGTAACCGCGGCTGGACTCGAACGGCACCTCCGCGACCACGGTCCAATTCGAGGCCCATTGGGCGTCAACGGAATTCGCGGCCGTGAGGATCGCCTCGTCGGTGGCGTGCGCGTGGCCGCCGCCGTTGTGGGGCTGGGTGCTGCTGCGCGCGGCGGCCCGCAACACGGCCGCGGAGGCCGGGTCGTTCACGTCGGGGAACTCCGCATCGGGGTCGGTTTCGTGTGGGACCCCGTGGACGACGCGCAGGCGGTTTTCGGTCAGCGTGCCGGTCTTGTCGAAGCACACCGTCTGGACCCGGCCCAGCGCTTCGACGGCCCGCGGCGTGCGCACCAGCACCCCGTGCCGTGACAACCGCTGGGCGGCCGCCAGCTGGGCCAGGGTGGCCACCAGGGGCAGGCCCTCGGGCACGGCGGCGACGGCGATGGCGACCCCGTCGGCGACCGCCTGGCGCAGCGATCCCTGATGCAGCAGGGCCAGGCCGGTCACCGCCGCGCCACCGGCCAGGGTCAGCGGCAGCACCTTGCTGGTCAACTCGCGCAGCCGGGCCTGCACCCCGGCCGCCGACTCGACATCGGCGATCGCCGAGATCGCGCGCTGCGCGGCGGTTCCCGCTCCGGTCGCGACGACGATCGCGCGGGCGTGCCCGGCGACGATGGTGCTGCCCTCGAACAGCATGCTGGCGCGGTCGGAGTCGGCGACCGCGACGGGTTCGACCTGCTTGTCCACCGGCAGCGACTCGCCGGTGAGGAACGACTCGTCCACTTCCAGGTCCTCGGCCACCAGCAGGCGGGCATCCGCCGGCACCACCTCGGGGGCGGCCAGGTCGATGATGTCGCCGGGGCGCAGCGATTTGGCGTTCACCGAGACGGTCCGTTCGACGGTGCGGGCCGCCTCCAGCCGGCGGTGGGCCGTGGCCACCGCGGGCAGAACCACCCGCCGCGCGTACTGGTCCTGCTCGGCGAACAACTCGGCGACCGCGGCCTCGGCGCGCAGCCGTTGCACGCCGCCGGCGACCGCGTTGGCGGTCATCACGCCGGCCACCAGCAGCGCGTCGATGCTGCTGCCGACGATCGCCGAGGCCGCCGCCCCGACCGCCAGGATGGGCGTCAGCGGATCGGCGAGCTCCGCCCGCGTCGCGGTCAGCAGCCGTCCCACCCGGCTCGCCGGCCCGCGCAGCGGAGCGACCACCGGGTTGTAGGACAGGTCGTCGAGGAGCTGCCGCCACGGCGCGGTGCCGGGCTCGACGGCCAACGGCCGGGTGCGGCTGGCCAGCCGGGAGTAGACGATCTCGGGGTCCAGGGCGTGCCAGGCGGTCAGCGGCTGCGGGGTCGGGTCGGGCAGCCGGAGCACGCGCGAGGCCGCGAAGGTGCCCTGCATCAACGCGGCCGCGGCGGCGGCGTTGACCGGGTTGAGCCAGCGCTGCACCGCGAACGGGCTCAGGGTGCGCGGGTCGCCGGTGACCAGCAACAGCCCCGCCAGGGTGCTGCCGCCCTTCGCCAGGCGCACCGCCGACTCGGTCGCCTCCCGGGCCACCGGCAGCGCCGACAGGATGCGCACCGCGGCGGCCAGGTCCGTCCCGGTGATGATGTCCGCGGTCCACGGCGTCGCCGCCTGCGGATCGTCCAGCGCGACCCCGACGTCGGCGACGGCCAACGCGGCCAGCGTGTCGGTGGACGCGAAGTCGCGGTGCAGCGCGGTGATCAGCAGCACCGGCCCGCGGTCGGTGCGCAGGTCGCGCACCAACTGCAGCAGCGGCGTGCCGGGTGGGTGGCTCACGGCGACGCTGGCGGACAGGTCCTCGGTGCCGGCGACGTGCCGCAACACCACTCGTGAGCTGGTCCGGTTCGCGATCTGCAGCAGCGGGACGGCGAACGGGTCGACCTCCCAGCCGACGTCGACGCTGCCCACCCGCTCGCCGTCGACCACCAGGTCGGCGTGCTCCAGGCCCTGCGCCGGCGTCGCGGACGACCCTTGCGCGCGGACCCACCGCAGGCGGGCGCCCGTGGCCGGCAGCTCGTCGGGGTCCGGCTCGGGGGCCTCCTCGCCGTGCAGCAACGCGTCGGCGACCTCGTAGACGCGGTCCTCGTCCCACCCGGGCACGTCCCCGCGCGCCTGCAGCACGGCCCGGTTGTCACCCCGCAGCGCGGCCCCGTCGACGACGATCACCTTGACCCGGTCCAGGCGCCGCAGGGCGCCCGGGTCGAGGATCAGCTGCCCGGCGTTGGCCAGCCCGCGGCCCAGCACGGCGGCGAACGCCTGCCGGCCCACGTGCGCCGCCCTGGGCACGCCCGCCAGCAACGCGCCGGCCGCGTCCTCGGTGCCGCCGCCGGCCAGCAGCGCACCCGCCGCGGCCACCAGCGAGGCGTTGGCGGCCTGGTCGGCGTACTCCTCCACCGGCCCGGCCATCGAACCCTTCGCGGTGTCGATCGCGGCGTCGATGGCCCCGCCCACCACGACGTGCGAGGCCTCTCCCGCGGCGGCGGCCGCCCAATTATGGCGCGGCGCTTGCGATTTGGGCCCGGCCGACGAGATGACCGGCACCACCGGGGCCTGCGGCCGCTTGGGCGAGGCCAGCTCCGGTTCCCGGTCGCGCCACCGCTGGCGGTGCGCCGTGGCCTCGGAGACCTGCAGGCTGCGCTGCGCCAAATCCAGCAGCGGCGTGCCGACGGCCTGCGTCAGCCCGTTGGCCAGGGCGGTCGACGCGCTGAGCGCGATATCGGTGCCGACGCGACCCAGCCGCGACTCCAGCACGGCAACCACCCGCGGCTGGTGGTTGAGCAGCGCCGCGGCGGCGCGGGCGCTGCGCGGCGCGACGGGAAGCCGGCCCAGCCAACCGGTCACGGCGGCGCCGATGGCCGCCGCGTCCATTGCGGCGGCGCTGAACGGGACGAGGATCGCCAGCGGATTTCCCGGGTCGGCGAACGGCGCGGTCCGGGTCGCCCCTTTGGGGGCGACCAACGTCAGGTCCGCCGCCACGCCGCACACCGTTTCGCGCACCCGATCCAGGGCGGCGTCGACGTCGGCTTCGTTGCCGAACTCGACCACCAACCGGCCGAGTGCGCCCTCGACGTGCGCCGAGGCCACGCCCGGAATCCGGCGGACCGGCTCTTCCACCGCCGGCGCGTGCTCGTGCCATCCCGGGAACGGGAGCAACGGATCCAGGTCCAGATGCACCCGCCGCCCGCTCTGCCACCGAACCGGCGGAGTGACCCTGGGTCCGGATCCATTGGCGGAACCGGTCAATCCGATCGCCCGGCCCGTCGTGTGCGCCATCGACTGGGCGACCGGGACCGCCAGTTCGGCGACCGGGCTGGCCAGCGACTGCAGGGCGTCCGCGGCGCCGGCGGCGGTGGACACCCCGGCCCGCACCAGCTGCGCGGCTCCGTCGGTCACGCCGGCGACCACGCTGGCAACGCCCGGAATCCTCACTCGGTCACCCTTCGATTACGACTACCGCGCCTAATGATCCTGGGGGGCTGGGGACCTGTCCACACTTGCGCCGGTGGACCGCGGGACGGCACCGATGACTCCGGCGGGTCGGGCCTTCCTTGGGTGACCGGTGGTGCAGTCGCTTGCCCCTTCGGACAGGTTACCGGCTCGGCGGAAACCCAAACTTGCCGAACAGGCTTGGGTCGAGGAAGACGGTGATCGTGGCGATCCCGTCGGCGCCGGTGGTGAGGACGTGCAGGGAATGCGCCCGCAACTGCCCGTCCGCCCCGCGGCGGTACTCGGCAACCGCGGGTTGGGTGTTCGCGGCGGTCGGGATCATCGCGACGTCACCGGCCTTGGCGAACGCACGCGCGGCAAGGAACCGCAGCACGGGGTCGCGGCCGGCGAACCAGACAGGCAGCGGCGGCATTTCGAGTTTCACATCCGCCTGCAGCAGCGCGGTGAGGGCCGCCATGTCCGCGTTCTCGAACGCCGCGCAGTAGCGGTCGAGCAACGCGCGGCGCTCGGCGTCGTCGGGCTCGGACAGGGCCTCCTCTTCCGGGGACAGCTCGGCGAGGCGGGCCCGCGCCCGCTGCAGCGAGCTGTTGACCGCGGCCGGTGTGGTCTCGAGCAGCTCGGCGACCTCGCCGGCGCTGAATTGCACGACATCGCGCAGGATGAGCACCGCCCGCTGCCGGGCGGGGAGCTCTTGCAGGGCCGTCATCACCGCCAGTCGCAGGCTTTGCCGCGCGGTGACGTCGTCCTCCGGTGTGGGGAACGTCAGCGCGTCGGGGATGGGCTCCAGCCACTCGTGCGTGCCGGCCGCGTCGAGCGCGGCGTCCGGGTCGGTCGATCCGTCGCCCAGCCCGGCAGGCAGCACCCGGCGGGCACGGTTCTGCAGGGCCCGCAGGCAGGCGGTCGTCGCGATCCGGTACAGCCACGTCCGCAGCGCCGCGCGTTCCTCGAACGCCTCGTAACCGCGCCAGCCGTTGAGATAGGTCTCCTGGACCAGGTCCTCGGCGTCGTGCACCGACCCGAGCATGCGGTAACAGTGGGCGATCAGCTCGGCGCGGAAGGGCGCCGCCTGCGCGATGAAGTCCTCTTTCGCCGGCACGGCTTCTCCTCGTCTCGGCTGCATCCGAACGCTACTCAAGTACAGAGACAGCGGGCCGCGGGAATTCATCGGTCCGCCGGCGATGAATTCGCGCGCCGCGCCGCATCTCAATTAGTGGACGCCTTACCTACCGAGAGCGAGGACGCAATGAACGAGCCCCTGACGAACCTGCCCGGCGCCCCGGCGATCGTGACCGGGGCCAGCCGCGGATTCGGCCGCGCCATCGCCGGCGCACTGGCGGCGGCCGGTGCGGCGGTGGTCGGAGTGGCGCGCGGCCGGGCCGGCCTCGACGAGGTGCGCGACGAGTTGGGCGGCGGCTTCACCCCGGCGGTCGCCGACGCCGCGGATCCCGAGACGGCGCACCGGCTCATCGACGAATACCGGCCGCGGATCCTGGTCCTGAGCGCCGGGGCGGCCCCGCACATGGCACCCCTGCAGGAGCAGAGCTGGCACACCTTCAGTCAGAACTGGAATGTGGATGTGGCACAAGCGTTTCACTGGACCCGCTACGCGCTGCGCCGCCCGCTGGCGCCGGGCAGCTCGGTGATCGTCATGTCCAGCGGCGCCGCCCTGGCCGGGTCGCCGCTCAGTGGCGGCTACGCGGGCGCCAAGGCGGCGGTCCGGTTCATTACCGGCTACGCCGCCGCCGAATCGCAGCGGGCCGGGCTGGGGATCCGTTTCGTGTCGGTCCTGCCCCGATTGACGCCCGCCACCGAACTCGGCGCCAAGGCCGTCGCGGCATACGCCGATCGGCAGGGGGTCGATGTCGAGGCGTTCGTGCGGGCCGGTGGGCCCCCGCTCACCGCCGAGCAGGTGGGCCGATCGATCCTGACGATCCTCACCGCCGACTCCGGCCGCGAGGACGCGTACCTGCTCACCTCGGCCGGCCTGTCCGCGGTGGCCTGAGAACGCCGAATTGATAAGGAGGACAACACCAATGAACACACCCCCCATCGTCTCGGCCCAGGATTGGGCGGCGGCGCGCGCGCGGCTGCTGGTGCGGGAGAAGGAAGTGCTACGGGCCCACGACGCCTTGGCGGCGGCGCGACGGCGGATGCCCTGGCTGGCCGTCGAAAACCAGTACGCGTTCGACGGGCCCGAGGGCCGGGTGAGCCTGCGGGGGCTGTTCGCGGGCCGGCGTCAGCTCGTCGTATACCGGGCCTTCTTCGAGCCGGGCGTGGACGGCTGGCCCGACCATGCCTGCCGCGGTTGCTCGATGATCGCCGACCACGTCGGGCACCTGGCCCACCTGAACGCTCGCGACACCACGCTGGTGTTCGTGTCGCGGGCGCCCCAGCCCGAGATCGCGCGGCTGAAGGCGCGGATGGGTTGGCGGATGCCGTGGTACACGCTCACCGACGGATTCGACGCCGACTTCGACGTCGATCAATGGCACGGCACCAACGCGTTCATCCATGACGGCGAGCGCGTGTTCCGGACCTACTTCATCAACAACCGCGGCGACGAGGCGCTGGGCAACACCTGGAGCTACCTCGACATGACCGCCCTCGGGCGCCAGGAGAACTGGGAGGACTCCCCGGACGGGTACCCGCAAACCGCGCCGTACGAGTGGTGGGAATGGCACGACGCCTACGGCGAGAGCGCGCCGGCACGGTGGTTCGGCGATCCGGATCCCGACGATCCCAACGATCCGCGCCCGGCCCGCGACGGCTGAATTTCGATTCCCGATAAACACGAATGCGCGGTAGCCGTCCAACGGCTACGCGCGCAATATTCGGCTGAGTTGTTTGGGCTATAAAATGCGGTGGTTCGCCCTGTTGACGTGGTATCCCGCCGGAAACGACTTCTCGATGACCTGCAGCTGGTGGTCCACCCTGGACTCGAGTTCGAGGACCACGCAGCTGTCGCCGACGGCCTTCGATTCGAGGACTATGTACCGTTGGCCGCAATCCATGATGGGATCACCTGAGTGCAATGTTTCGACGGGCACCAATTCCGGGGTTCCGTTTGATTCCACCCGTCACACGCTAGGTCAATTTCACGAGTGAGGGAATAGTTTGCCCGCGCCGCGGGCGATTCACTGCGCGCCGGGCTGTTTGAAGAACACGCTGACACGAGAGATCAGCCCGTCGTCGCCGCGCTCGAACAGCAGGCATTCCGGCCACCGCTTGGTGGCCCCGTCCATCTCGAACGCCTCGGTCAGCTCGACGTAGGACAGGTGGCTGTCCACGTGCGAAACCCGCTGCACGTCGAGCCGGTGGCCGTCGAGGTTGGTGAGGACCTTGCGCAGGTAGGCGACGTAGTGCCGCTTGCCCTCGACGACATCGCAGAACGGGCCCTCGCGGACCAACCCGTCGTCGGCGATCGTCGCGGCGAGGCCGTCCCAGTCGTGCGCTGCCAGACACTCCAGGTAGCGCTCGACGATCCCCGGCTCGGTCACGTCGCCTCCACGCACAACACAGTAGGCGAACGGGAGGGGGAGAGGACAGGTTCGTTCAAGCACCGCACCGGGCCCGCCGGTGCGGGCCAGAATAGGGCGATGAGCGCACCCATGGCTCCGGATTCGCCGCCCGCGGTTCCCAGTTGCTATCGGCATCCGGGCCGCCCGACGTACGTCCGCTGCAACCGTTGCGAGCGCTACATCTGCGGGGACTGCATGCGCAACGCCGCCGTGGGCCATCAATGCGTCGAGTGTGTCCGGGAGGGCGCGCGCACGGTCCGTCAGCCACGAACCCGGTTCGGCGGCCGGCAGCGCTCGGCCACACCGGTGCTCACTTACGCCCTGATCGCGATCAACGTGGTCGCGTTCGTGATTCAGATGGCCTCGGGGAATCTGGAAAAGCAGCTGACGCTCTGGCCGCCGGCGGTGGCCGGCGGGGAGTTCTACCGACTGGCGACGGCGGCGTTCCTGCACTACGGGGCGGCGCATCTGCTGCTCAACATGTGGGCGCTCTACGTGGTGGGTCCGCCGCTCGAAATGTGGCTGGGCCGACTGCGATTCGGCGCGCTGTACGCGCTCAGCGGGCTGGGCGGTTCGGTGCTGGTCTACCTGCTCTCGCCGCTGGACACCGCGACGGCGGGCGCGTCGGGCGCGATCTTCGGGCTGTTCGGCGCCATGTTCGTGGTCGGCAAGCGGGTGTCCGTCGACGTCCGTGGGGTGGTCGCGGTCATCGCGATCAACCTGCTTTTCACCTTCCTTGCGCCGCTGATCAGCTCGCAGCGCATCAGCTGGCAGGCGCACGTGGGCGGGCTGGTCACGGGCGCGCTCGTGGCCGCGGCCTACGTTTACCCGCCGAGGGAGCGCCGGACCATGATCCAGGCCGTCGTGACCGTCGCCGTGCTGGCGGTGTTCGCCGCGCTGATCTGGTGGCGCACGACGCAACTGCTCGCGGAGTTCTCCGCATGAGCTGGTGGATCACCCACGCGGAACGCACGCTGACCGAGGACGTGCCCGCGCCGCCGCATCGGGTTCGCGACTTCTACGTGGACCTGGACAACATCAAGCTGGTCCACCCGTTGATCGTGTCGGTGGAACCGTTGTCGCGCAGCGAAACCGCGGACGGCTATCAGCAGACATATCGGGTCGTCGACCGAATCCCATTGGGGCCGTTCACCTTGCGGACCGCCTACCGGGCGCGGCTGCGGGTGCCCGCGGCGGGCGACGTGCTGACCGAGGCGGATCAGCCGCCGGGGGTTCACCTGCGGGGCGTGGTGAGTTTCGAGCCGGTCGACGGCGGCACCCGGGTCACCGAGCGAATCCGGATAGCCGCGCCGCGGCCGCTGGCCGGCGTGACCGTCCGCGAGGGCGTCAAGGCACACATCAAGATGCTGGCCGGCATCCGGAGTCACTTCGAATCGGGAACAGCGAGGAGGTCGCTATGAAATGTCGTGGCGCTGTGATCCGGGGGGTCGGACAGGACTGGGAGATTCGCGAGGTGCGGCTCGACCCGCCCCACGCCGGTGAGGTTCTGGTGCGAATGGCCGTCGCCGGCATCTGCCACTCCGACGACCACCTCGTCACCGGCGACGTGTTGCCCACCCCGGAGGTCCGCGCCTCAACCGGCATACCCGAGCCGGATTGGTACCCGATGCTCGGCGGGCACGAGGGCGCCGGTGTGGTCGAAGAGGTCGGGCCGGGCGTGACGACCCTGCGGCCGGGGGACCACGTGGCGATGTCCTTCATCCCCGCATGCGGCAGCTGCCGGTTTTGCGTGAACGGTCAGAGCTACATCTGTGACGCCGGCGCCAGCTTGTTTTCCAGGGAGATGCCCACCGACGGAACCTGCCGGCGGCACCTCGGCGACGAAAACCTCATGGCCTATGGCCAACTCGGCACCTTCGCCGAATACGCGGTGCTGACGGAGAAGTCCGTCATCAAGATCGACGACCCGATCCCCTTCCATGCCGCCTCGCTGGTGTCGTGCGGTGTCAGCACCGGCTGGGGCTCCGCGACGGTTACGGCGGGCACCGAGCCCGGCGACACCGTCGTCGTCATCGGCACCGGCGGGGTCGGGATGAACGCCGTGCAAGGCGCGCGCGCGGCCGGCGCGACCTACGTCGTCGGGGTGGATCCCGTTGAATCCAAGCGGGATTCGGCCAAAATCTTCGGGGCCACGCACACCGCCGCGTCCGCGCAGGAGGCGATCCCGCTGGTCACCGACATCACCGCGGGCGTGATGGCCGACCGCGTCATCCTGACGCCCGGCGTTTTGCACGTGGAGTTGATCCCGTTGGGAATGCGGCTGCTGCGCAAGGGCGGGACGTGCGTGGTCACCGGCATCACCCCCTACACCGAGCCGGTGGTCCCGCTCATCCTGCAGGAGATGGTGCTGTCGTCCAAACAACTCAAGGGTGCGCTCTACGGCGGGATGAATCCGCGCACCAGCGTGCCGCTGCTGTTGTCGATGTATCGGGCGGGCGCACTGAAGCTCGACGAATTGGTGACCCGGCATTACCGGCTCGATCAGATCAACGAGGCGTTCGCCGATCTGCGCGAGGGCCGCAACATTCGGGGCATCATCGATTTCGCGGGCGGGTGAGTCAACTCAGCGCTCGATCCACTGCGACGTCAACGCGAACTCCGACAGGTACTTCGTCGCGCTCCAGCCGCCGTCGACGACGATCGTCTGGCCGTTGATGAAGCTTCCGCCCGGCGAACACAAGAAGGCGACGGTGCTGGCGATGTCGTCGACGCGGCCCAACCGCTGATGCGGCGTCATCTCGGTGTTGATCCGGCGGAATCGCTCGTCCGCCAACCGTTTTTCGACCATCGGCGTCACCGTCACGCCCGGCGCGACGGCGTTGCAGCGGATGCCGGCCGCGCCGTACTGGCAGGCGATGTGGGTGGTGAGCGCGGTCAGCCCGCCCTTGGCCGCGGAGTAAGCGCCGCCGCGCAGGCCGCCGACGACCGCGAAGGTCGACGTCACGTTGATGATCGCCGACCCGGGCGCCATGTGCGGCAACACCTCGCGAGCGAGCCGAAACGGCGCCCGCAGCATCAAACCCAGGGAATAGTCCAGGGTTTCGTCGTCGGTTTCGTGCAGCGGCTTGGGCCCGCCCACCCCGGCGTTGTTGATCAGGAAGTCGATGTGACCCCAGCGGCTGACCGCGGTGTCCACGATGCGCCGCGGCGCGTCGTCGGCGGTCAGGTCGACGGCCACCGTCGCGACGCGATCCGGATCGCCGATCGCCCCCTCGAGCTCGGCCAGGCGACCGGAGTCGCGACCCGTCCCGACCACGGCCATGCCCATCTCGGCGAGCTTGATCGCACAACCCAGGCCGATGCCGCTGCTTGCTCCCGTGACGATCGCGACCTGCATCTCAGCCATCCTCAGTCTCCGCGCGCATCAGCGCGGCTCGGATCCGATGTTTGAGTATCTTCCCCGCGTCATTCTTCGGCAGGGCATCGGTGATCACGACCTGTTCCGGGGCCTTGAATTTGGCGACTCCCTTGCTCACCAACAGCTCCAGCAGGCTCGCGACGTCCGGCTGCGCCCCGTCCGCGGGCACGATCACCGCGCAAGCCCGCTCCCCGGTGCGCGCATCGGGCAGGCCGACGACCGCGATTTCCGCGATGCCGGGATGGTCGGCGAGCAGGTCCTCGACCTCCTTGGCCGAGATGTTCTCGCCGCTGCGGATGATGACGTCCTTGGCCCGGCCGGTCACCACGAGGTACGTCTCGTCGACCCAGCGCCCGAGATCCCCGGTGCGGAAAAAGCCGGCGGCGTCGAACGATTCGTCGTCGGAATGGCGGTAACCCGCCATCATCTGCGGGCCGCGCACGCAGATCTCTCCGTCCCCGGCGGGGGCGGCTTCGTGCGCGACGAGCTTGATCTCGGCGATGCCGGGCCTGCCGTCGGTGTCGGCCGCGGGTCCGCTTTCGTCCGGCAGGGGCGCGCCGACCGTCGCGACGGGAACTTCGGTGCAGCCGTACACCCGGGTGACCACCGCCCGCTCGAAATAGGCGGCGGCGCGGCGGATCAGCGACGGGGGCACGGAGGCGCCGCCGCAGATGAACACCTTCAGATCGGGCAGCCGGGTCTCGGCGCGCTCGGCCGCGGACAACAGTTGCTGCAGGAACGGCGTGGCGCCCGCCATGTGCGTGCAGCGTTCGGACTTCATCAGCGCCACCGCCTCGGCCGGATCCCATCGGTCCATCAGCACCGCGCTGGTGCCCAGCAGTAGCGGGCATTCGAACGCGTATATCGAGCCGCCGATGTGCGCCACCGGTGACGGGACCAGGAACGTGTCGCCCGGATCGATCATCCAATGGTCGCGGATCTGGCAGATCAGGGCGTGCATCGAATTGTGGCTGTGCAAAACCCCTTTGGGCCGGCCGCTAGTGCCGGAGGTGTAGAGGATCATCCGCACGTCGTCGGGATTCAGCGCCGGAAGCGCGGCGTCATCGAGGGGCTGCTCCAGCAGGGCCCGGTACGGGGTGTGCGGGCCCGCGGGCCCGGTTTCGGGGCCGCGCACCACCACCACCTCCGGCGCCGGGACCAGCTCGGCGGCCACGCGTTCGAGCATCGTCGCGTAGTCGTGGCCGCCGTATCGGTGTGGCACGAAAATCAAGGCTGCGCCGGCGTCTTCGAGGATGAAGCGCAGGTCGTGTTCGCGCAGCGAGGGCAGGATCGGGTTCACCACCATGCCGGCCAGTGTGGCGGCCAGATAGATGACGGCGGCCTCGTGCCAGTTCGGCAGCATGAACGACACCACGCTGCCCGCCGGTATGCGCGCCGACAGCGCGGTGGCCAGCGCGCCGGCCTGCGCATGTAGCATGGCGCAGTCGAGTCGAACATCCTTGTCCACCAGCGCCGTTCGCCGGGGCGATTCGATCGCGGCGGTCCGCAGCGAATCGGCCAGCGTGGTGTGCACCCACAAGCCGCGCCGATATGCCGCCGACGCGTGCGCGGCGTCCCACGAGGTCGAGGGGAGCACGTCAACCGCCCTGGCCGCTGACGCGGCGCATGGTCATCGCGTAGCGAAACCTCGACGACAGGTGGGTGTTGATCGTCACCTGGGCCACCTCGCCGTCGGAGGTGGTGTAGGTGCGCCGCATCTGCAGCGCGGCCGTTCCCGCTTCGACGCCGAGGCCGTCGGCGAGTTCGGGCGACAGCAGTACGGCCGCGATCTCTTGGTGCAACTGGGCGACGCTCACCCCGAACAGGTCCTCGATCAACGGAAAGATCGGGCCGGCATGGCGTTGCAGCAGCCTGCCGACCGCGGCGAAGCTCCGGTTGATGTAGTACTCCGTGCGGCAGACCGGCACCGACGCACCGTCGGCCCGCCGGTAGCCGCGCACCGACAGCCACTGGGTGCCCACCTCGAGCCCGGTCCGAGCGGCCAGTTCCTCGTCGATCGTGACCATCGCGTTGGATTCGATCGTCAGCTGCGCGCCGGCCGCGAAGGCGAGGAGATCGTTGATCGACATCGCGTCCTGGGCATAGGAACTGGACGCCGGGCGCGGCACCACTCGGGTGCCCGCGCGCGGCCGGGACGCGACCAGGTTGTCCTCCCGCAGCCGGCGAAGCGCTTCGCGCACGGTGTAGCGGCTCACCGCGAAGCGCTCGCACAGTTGCTGCTCGGTCGGCAGCTGCGAGCCCACCGGATAAACCCCGTCGACGATCTCCTTGCGCAGCGTCCGCGCGATCTGCAGGTAGCGGTGATCACCGGCGACGGCCTGGGGCATCAGCGGCCGCCCGTCGGGCGCAACGCCAGCACGCTGCCGTCGCCGTCGGCCGAGATGTAAAGCGTCCCGTCGGCCGCGGCCGCGATACCGGCGAACGGCCCCTGCGGCCCGGAGAACGGCGGCATCCCGCGCAGCGGCTTGGGCGTGACACCCGGCGGGGGACCGACCGGCAGGCCCGAGGCGATGGTATGGCGCGCGTGGCTGGTCAAGTCGAACCGGATCACCGCCTTGGCACCGGCGTCGACGACGTAGAGCAGGCCGTCACGCACCAGGATGCCTTGCGGCCGTTCTAGATCGGCGACGACGGTGTCGACGCTCGACCCGGTGACACGGACCACCCGCCCGGCCCCGGCCTCCGCCACCAGGCACGCCCCGTCGGCGTCGACCGCGACACCGACGGGCTCGCGCAAATCGCTCGCCAGCACCTCGATCCCGCCCGACCGCAGCGACAGCAAACGCCCGGTGCCCAACTCCGCGAACACCACCCCGGCGGGAGCCGTGGCCACGCCGTAAAGCTGGTCGAAACCGTCTGCCAGGACCTCGGTTTCGCCGGCCTGCGGGCGGTAGCGGCTGACCTGGCCACCGGACGTGGTGACGACGAACTCGCCGGGGCCGCTCGCCGCCACGCCGCGCAGAAACCCCGGATACCCGGGGCTGAACAACATGCCCGCGGTGTGCAACGAGCCGTCGGGCATCCCGACGTAGAAGTACGTGCCGTCGGCGACGTAGAGCAAGCCGTCGTCACCCACCGCCAGGTCCATCGGCCAGTTCAGCCCACCCGCCAACACGGACTGCGTTGTGCCGTCGGGCGATATCTCGGTGATCTCGCCGGTGAAGTTGGAGACGAACAGCCGGTCGCCGACGAAGGTGCAGTTGTCCAGCCCCGGATTCAGCTGGGCGAGCAGCCGCCGCTCGCCGGTGCGGGGATCGATGCGCAACACCTGTCCGCTGGCCACCTGGGTCGAGACGAGGTGGCCCTGCCCGTCGAACTTGACCGAGTCCGGCACGCCGAGATCGCCCGCGACGCGCTGCGGCTCGCCGCCGTCGGGGTCGACGCGCCAGATCTCGTTGGCGCCCATCACCGGGAAGTACAGCAGGCCGTCCGGGCCCACCTCCATGGCGTTCGGCGAGGGCACGTTCTCGAGAAGCACCCGCGGCGGCCCGCCCGCCAAATCGAACTCCAGCAGCCGCCCGCCCGCACGGCACTCACCGACGAACAGGCGGCCGCGGTGGAAGGTGATGCCATTGGCCGACGGAACGTCGTCGCGCAGCACCCGCGTTCGCCCGCTGGTGTCCCGCACGCTGACCCGGCCGTCCATCACCTCGGTCGCGTACAGGTTGCCGCTCGCGTCGAACGCGACATCGTCGGGCGCCACGATGTCGCCGCCCTTGGGGCTGGCGGTCGTCAGCTCGCCGGTGCGGTGATCCAGCGCGCTGATCTGACTGCCGGTCACCTGGGCGATGTAGATGCGCCCGTCGGGCCCCGTGCGCAAGCCGTTGGCACCGTACAGCCGGCTCGGGGCGGTGACCCGCTCGACGCCCCAGCCCTCGGCGACTTCGACCGGATCCGGCGCCGCATACCGCGAGGGCCGCGAGGAGATGGCCCGCGAAATGGTCATGCTCGCCGAGGTCCTTCCGTCCGCCGTCTGGGCTGGACGTTATCAACTCCGCTTAGTCCAGACAATAGCCGCGAAACGGCGCCGGCGCGGCCTTGACAGCAAAGTCCGCCGATCGGAATAGTGTTCTCCATCGGGCAGAATGCCATATTTTGTCCGGACAAAAATGGGCACGGGAAACCCGCTCCGCACGCTTGGCGGGAGGCGAAAGCAGGTCATGGACGATCACGGGCGCGGTCTGGGGCTCGACGGTCGCGTCGTGGTGGTCTCCGGCGCCGGCGGGGGCGGCATCGGCACGACCGTCACCGCCATGACCGCCCGGGCCGGGGCCACCGTGATCGCGGTGAGCCGGTCGAAGGAAAACCTCGACGAGCACGTCGCCCCACTCGCGCAACAGGGGCTGGCCGTGGTGCCGGTCGCGGCCGACGCGTCGACCGACGACGGCATCGCCACCGTGATCGATCAGGCCCGCCGCGCCGACGGCACCCTGTACGGATTGGTCAATGTCGCCGGCGGCGCCGAGCCGTCGACGTGGATGTCCTCGACCCGGGTGACGCGCGGCGACTGGCGCAAGATCTTCGCCGACAATCTTGAAACCGCGTTCTTCATGAGCCAGGCCGTGGCGAAAGAACTCGTCGCGCACGGGCAGCCGGGCTCGATCGTGTCGATCTCCTCGATCAGCGGCATGAACACCGCGCCGTTTCATATCGCCTACGGCACCGCCAAGGCCGCGATCGCGGCGATGACCCGCACGATGGCCCTCGAACTGGCGGCGGCGGGAATCCGGGTGAACGCCGTGGCGCCCGGCGTCACCGAGACCGCGGCCTCGCGCACGTACGTCGACGAGGACCCCGAGCGGGACCGGCGGGCGATCGCGATGGGCCGGCGTGGGCGACCCGAGGAGCAGGCCGGCGCCATCCTCTTCCTGCTCTCACAGATGGCGAGCTACATCACCGGCCAGACGCTGCTCGTCGACGGCGGGCTGGGCCTCAAGTGGAGCCATCTCGGCGCCGACAACACGTCGCTGTTCTTGCACGACGAGTCCTTCCGCGCGGCGATCAGGAGGATGTGATGACCGAACCCGCCAACGGCGCGAATTCCGCAGGGGCCGAGGAACTGTCGAGGCCGATGACCATCGGCGTCGAGGCGTACATCTGTCAGGACTACGCGCGCGCCGAACGCGACAAGCTCTGGCGCAGGGTCTGGCAACAGGTCGGCCGCGTCGAGGAGCTGCCCGAGGTGGGCAGCTACCTGACCTACGACATTCTCGACGACTCGATCATCGTGGTGCGCACCGCCGAACGAGAATTTCGTGCCCACCACAACGTCTGCATGCACCGCGGCCGCCGGCTGATCGACACCCCAGAGGGCGCCAAGAACGCCTGTGGCAGAACGCGGAAATCGTTCGTGTGCGGCTTCCACGGCTGGACCTACGGGCTGGACGGCACGTGCACTCACATTCGCGAACAACAGGACTGGCAGGGCGCGCTCACGCCCGGCGACACGCACCTTCGACCGGTCCGGGTCGATACCTGGGGCGGCTGGCTGTGGATCAACATGGACCCCGACTGTGAACCGCTGGCCGACTATCTGTTTCCCGCCGCCAAGATTCTCGACCCGTTCGGCCTGGAAAACATGCGCTACAAATGGCGCAAGTGGCTGTCGTTCGACTGCAACTGGAAAGTGGCGCTGGAGGCCTTCAACGAGACCTACCACGTCTACACCACCCATCCCGAGTTCAATAAGTTCGGCGAATTCAAGGGGTGGGCCAAAGCGCAAGGGCGGCACAGCAATATCGGCTACGACGCGCCTAAGGATCTCGAGGCCACCAAGTCCAAGATCCGCCTGGGCACCGGCGCCGACCCGCGGGTGTCGACCGCCGAGATGCAGGTGTACACCATGGAGGAGACCAACGCCACCACCACCCGGACGCTGGTGAACGCCGCCAAGCGGCTGGTCGACGAATTGCCCGAAGGCACGCCGGCCGACAAGGTTCTCGAGCACTGGCTGGCCTCGGCCCGCCGTGACGACGAGGCCCGCGGGGTGATCTGGCCGACGATCCCGCCGGACATCCTCGGGCAGGCCGGCACCGCCTGGCAGATCTTCCCGAACTTCCAGATCGGGCAGGGTCTGACCAGCGCGCTGTGCTACGGCGCCCGCCCGCACCCCAGCTACAACCCCGACAAATGCATTTTCGAGGTCTCGGTGTTCGAGCTGTTCCCGAAAGGCGAAGAGCCGCAGACGCAGTGGGAGTACACGCCCGTCGGCGACCCTAGGTGGCGGTCCGTGCTGCCACAGGACTTCTCCAACATGGCCGCCGTGCAGCGAGGCATGAAGTCGCTCGGCTTCGGCGGCACCAAACCGAACCCGTACCGCGAACGCAGCACCGTCAACCTGCACTACCAGCTGGCTAAGTACATGGGCACCGGCGAACCCCAGGAGCTTTGAGATAGATGACCACCGCCTACACGCCGTGCGGACCCACCGACGTACCGCAGGACGTCGACATCGACGCGATGCGGGCGAAGTACGCTCAGGAGCGCGAGAAGCGCCTGCGCAAGGATGGCGGCGCGCAGTACCTCGAACTGGAAGGTGACCTGGCCGACCTCTACGAGGTAGACCCATACACGCCGGTGGCCGACCGCCCCCCGATCCGCGACGACATCGAGGTGGTAGTCCTCGGCGGCGGCTTCGCCGGATTGTTGTCGGGCGCCTACCTGAAAAAGGCTGGTGTGCAGGATGTTCGGGTCATCGACATGGCCGGGGACTTCGGGGGAGTGTGGTACTGGAACCGCTTCCCGGGCATCCAGTGCGACAACGACGCCTACTGTTACATTCCGATGCTCGAGGAACTCGGCTTCATGCCGAGCAAGAAGTTCGCCGACGGAGCCGAGATCTTCGCGCACTGCCAGGCCATGGGTAAACACTTCGACCTCTACGACGGCGCGATCTTCTCGACCCAGGTCGAGGCCATGCGCTGGGACGACAACACTAAGCGCTGGCGGCTGACCACGAACCGTGGTGACGACATTCGCGCGCGGTTCGTCGTGATGGCGCAGGGCTCCTACAACAAGCCCAAGCTGCCCGGCATCCCCGGCATCAAAGAATATTTGGCCGCCGGCGGCCACGCATTCCATTCCGCGCGCTGGGACTACGACTACACCGGCGGCGATGCCAACGGCGGCCTACACAAGCTGGCCGACAAGCGGGTCGCACTCGTCGGCACCGGGGCCACCGGCGTGCAGCTGGTACCGCATCTCGGTCGGGACGCCAAACAGCTCTTCGTGTTCCAGCGTACCCCGTCGTCGGTGGACATGCGCGCAAACACGCCCACCGACCCGGCCTGGGCCGCGGCCCTGCAGCCCGGTTGGCAGGAGGAGCGCAAGCGCAACTTCCACAACTGGTCACCGTTTGTAGGGGTGGTCTTCGGCGAACCGGATCTGGTGTGCGACTTCTGGACGGAATTGGGCCGCAACATGAGCGCCCGGATTGCCGCCAGCCCGGATCCCGCCTCGCTGGGGATCGAGGAGATCATGGCGATCCGGGAGGAAGAGGACTACAAGATCATGGAGCGGCTGCGGCGCCGCGTGGCCGCACTGGTCGACGACCCCGGCACCGCCGAGGCGCTCAAGCCGTACTACCGCTTCATGTGCAAGCGGCCGTGCTCGAGCGAGACATACCTGCGGGCGTTCAACCTGCCCAACGTGACGCTGGTGGACGTGTCGGAAGCCAAGGGCGTGCAACGCCTGACGGAGAAGGGCATTGTCGCCAACGGCGTTGAGTACGAAGTCGATTGCGTTGTGTTCGCCAGCGGATTCGAGATCTCCACGGAGATCAGCCGGCGCTTCGCGGTCGACGTCATCGAGGGTCGAGACGGGCTGTCGCTGTTCGACTACTGGCACGACAAATACCGGACGCTGCACGGGATGACCGCCCGCGGATTCCCCAACCAGTTCTTTACGGGCTTCATCCAGGGCGGCGTCTCGGCCAACACCACCGCGATGTTCGAGCAGCAGGCCGAGCACATTGCCTACATCATCGCCGAGGCGCAGAAACGCGGCGCGAGGACCGTCGAGCCCAGCCAGGAGGGCCAGGATGGCTGGGTCAGGACGGTCGCCGAACTCGCGATCGACAACTCGGCATTCGAGATGTCTTGTACCCCCGGCTATTACAACAACGAGGGGCAGGGCGGCGCCAAAGACAATGGTGCGTTCCTCGGTGACTTCTACGCGCCGGGCTTCTACGCTTTCGGCGACCTGATCGCCGAGTGGCGTACCCGGGGCGACTTGGCAGGTCTGGTCTTGGGCGCATGACGGTCGCAAGGTTTGACAATCGCGTCGCCGTGGTGACCGGCGCCGGGCGTGGGCTGGGCCGCGAGTACGCGCTACTCCTCGCCTCCCGCGGGGCCAGGGTGGTCGTCAACGACATCGGCGGCCGGGTCGACGGCGAGGGGCTCGACGCGGGCCCGGCGGAGCGGGTGGTCGAGGAGATCGCCGGGGCCGGCGGTCACGCCGTCGCATCAACGGCATCGGTGGCGACCCGCGAAGGCGGCGAGGCCGTCATCGCGACCGCGCTCGAGCGCTACGGCCGTATCGACATCCTGATCCACAACGCCGGCAACGTCCGGCGCGGCTCGCTGAAGCAGATGACTTACGAGGACTTCGACGCGGTGCTCGACGTGCATCTGCGCGGCGCGTTCAACGTGGTCCGGCCGGCGTTTCCGGTCATGTGCGCGGCGGGCTACGGCCGCATCGTGCTGACGTCGTCGATCGGCGGCCTGTACGGAAACCACAACGTGGCCAACTACGCGGCCGCCAAGGCGGGCGTGGTCGGTCTGTCCAACGTCGCTGCGCTCGAAGGCGCCGCCGAGGGGGTGCGGTGCAACGTGATCGTGCCGGCCGCGGTGACGCGCATGGCGGATGGCATCGACACCTCGTCCTACCCCCCGATGGGCCCGGAACTGGTTGCGCCCGTGGTGGGTTGGCTCGCGCACGAATCCTGCTCGGTGACCGGTGAGGTGTTCATCGCGCTGGCGGGCCGCGTCGCGCGGGCGGTCGTCGCGGAGACCCCCGGGGTCTGCCGGCCGGCGTGGACGATCGAGGATGTCGGCGGCCATCTGGATGCGATCCGATACGCCGACGCGCCATTGATCTTCCCCGTCGTCCCGGACGGGCACGACCGGCACATCCGTTACAGCTTCGAGCTGGCTGGCCGCTCAACGGATCACGGAGCGCTGCATGGGTAGCCCGGCTGGCCCGTTGGCCGGGGTGCGCGTGATCGACCTCACCGCGATGGTGATGGGACCGTACTGCACGCAGATCATGGCCGACCTGGGCGCGGACGTGATCAAAGTCGAACCCCCGCAGGGGGATAACACCCGCTACATCTCCGTCGGCCCGGCGCCGGGCATGAGCGGGGTGTTCGTCAACGTCAACCGCGGCAAGCGCAGCGTCGTGCTGGACTTGCGGACCGACGCCGGAACGCGCGCGTTGCGCGGTCTCGTCGAAACCGCCGATGTGTTCATCCACTCGATGCGCGCCAAGGCGATCGCCAAGCTCGGCTTCGGCTACGACGACGTCGCCGCGCTGAATCCCGCGATCATCTACACCAATTGCTACGGGTACTCCCGCCGCGGACCCGATCGCGACCGCCCCGCGTACGACGACACGATCCAGGCCGAGTGCGGGCTGCCCGCGGTGCAGCAGCAGTTGACCGGCGAGGCCGATTACGTCGGCACCATCATGGCCGACAAGATCGCCGGGCTGACGGCGCTGTACGCGACGATGATGGCGCTGTTTCACCGCGAGCGCACCGGACAGGGACAAGAGGTCGAGGTCGCCATGTTCGAAACCATGGCCTCCTTCATGCTCGTCGAACACGCCAACGGCGCCCTGTTCGACCCCCCGCTGGGGCCGGCGGTGTATCCGCGCACCGTGGCGCCCAACCGCCGCCCGTACCGCACCAGCGACGGCTACCTCGCCGCGTTGATCTACAACGACAAACACTGGGACGCCTTCATGAAGGCCGTGCAGCCACCGTGGGCCAGCGAGCTGTACTCGACGCTGGAACAGCGCGCCCGCGAGATCGACACCGTGTACGGACTGGTGGCCGAGACGATGAAAGAACGGTCCACCGAACAGTGGTTGGCGCTCCTGCGCGAATTGGAGATACCGGCCGCGCCGCTGAACACGCCCGGCGCACTGTTCGACGATCCGCACCTCAACGCGGTCGGCATGTTCGAGACGGTGGACACCCCCCACGGGCCGGTGCGCTTCCCCGGCGTACCCACCTGGTTCTCCCAGACGCCGGGCCGCGTCGCGGGGCCGGCGCCGGAGCTCGGCGCCCACACCGAAGAAGTGCTCGCCGAGCTCGGGTCGAGACAACGCCGAAAAGCCGTGCCGGAGGGCGAATTCGCCGCGGCCCGCGACGGAAAGGAACTCTAGCCATGGGCGTGCCCGTCTACAAGCGCGTGCTCGACCTGTTCGAGGCCGAGGGGGTGAACACGCTCTTCGGAATCCCGGACCCGAACTTCGTGCACGTGTTCGCCGAGGCCGACGCCCGCGGTTGGTCGGTGGTCGCTCCGCATCACGAACTGAGCGCGGGATTCATGGCCGAGGCGGCGTCGCGGATGACGGGCAGACCCGGCCTCTGCATCGGCACGCTGGGGCCGGGCATGGCCAACATGGCCGGGGCGATCCAGTGCGCGCTGGTGGAGAACTCGCCGGTGATCTTCCTCGGCGGCCAGCGCGCCCGCGTCACCGAACGCCGGGTGCGGCGCGGGCGCATCCAATTCGTCCGCCAGGAGCCACTTTTCGCGGCGTCCGTCAAGTACAGCGCGTCCATCGAATACGCCGACCAGACCGACGAGATCGTCCGCGAGGCGCTCCGCCGGGCCATGTCCGGCACGCCCGGCCCGGCCTACATCGAGTACCCGTCGCACGTCATCCTCTCCGAACTGGATGTGCCGGATCCGCTGCCGCCGCACCGCTACCGGCTCGTCAACCAGACCGCCGGTGAGCGCGAGGTGGCCGAGGCGGCGAAGCTGATCCGTGCCGCCCAGAGTCCGATCCTGTTGGTCGGGCACGCGGTGCACACCTCGCGCACCGGTGCGGCGGTCAGGCAGCTGGCCGATCTGATGGCCTGCCCGGTGATCCAAACCTCCGGCGGCACCTCGTTCATCGAGGGCCTCGAGGACCGCACCTTCGCCTACGGCTTCTCGCCGGCGGCCGTCGAGGCGGTGGTGAAGTCCGACCTGTGCGTCGCGCTGGGCACCGAGCTCGGTGAACCGAGCCACTACGGCAGGACCCGGCACTGGGCACCGAACGACGCAACGCGCAAATGGGTTCTGGTCGAGCAGGATCCGGTCGCCGTTGGCGTCAACCGGCCCATCGACGTGCCCCTGGTCGGCGACCTGCGCGGGGTGGTGCCCCAGCTGGTGGACGCGCTGCGGGGCAGCCCGCGGAAGGCATCGGTCGATCTGGACCGGTGGATCTCCGAGGACGCGGCCGAGCTGGCGCAGCTCGCCGAGAACGCCCCGACCGGCCGGACGCCCGTCCACCCGGCGCGCTTCGTCGTCGAGGCGACCAAGGCGTTCCCGAAGGACGGCATCCTGGTCCGCGATGGGGGAGCCACCGTCATCTTCCAGTGGACCTATTCGCAGGCCAAGCCGCACGACGTCATCTGGAACCAGAACTTCGGCCACCTCGGCACCGGCTTGCCCTACGCTATCGGCGCCTCGGTCGCCGAGGGTGGGAAGCGCCCGGTGATGCTGCTGACCAGCGACTCGGCCTTCCTCTTTCACATCGCCGAGCTGGAAACGGCCGCGCGCCAGCAACTTCCGCTGGTGTGCGTGGTGGGTGTCGACCACCAGTGGGGCCTCGAGGTGGGCGTCTACAAGCGCACCTTCCCGCAACCGTCGCCGCAACCCGGCGTGCACTGGAGCAAAGACGTGCGCCTCGACAAGGTGGCCGAGGGCTTCGGCTGCCACGGCGAGTACGTCGAGAAGGAGGAGGAGATCGGCCCGGCGATCGCGCGGGCCTACGCGAGCGGCAAGACGGCCGTCGTCCACGTCTGCATCGATCCGAAGGCCAATTCCGAGGAGATGCCCAAGTACGACGAGTTCCGCACCTGGTACGCCGAGGGCACCCAATAAGACAAGGAGCAGTCATGCGCGAATACCTCAAGTTCTACATCGACGGCCGGTGGGTCGATCCGGTGCGCCCCAACACATTCGATGTCGAGAACCCGGCCACCGAGCAGGTCTCGGGGAGGATCTCGCTCGGTTCGGCCGCCGACGTCGACGTGGCGGTCACCGCCGCGCGGCGCGCTTTCGCCGGCTGGTCACAAACCAGTCGCGAGCAGCGCCTCGATCTGCTGGAGGCCATTCTCGCCGAATACGGCAAACGCGCGGGCGATCTCGCCGACGCGGTCACCGAGGAAATGGGCGCCCCACCCTCACTGGCCGCGGGCCCCCAGGTGCAACTCGGGCTCGGGCACCTGGTGACCGCGATCGACGTGCTGAAAAACTTCGAGTTCTCCGAGCAGCACGGCGCCACGCTGATCTCCAAGGAGCCGATCGGCGTCTGCGGGTTGATCACGCCGTGGAACTGGCCGCTCAACCAGATCGCGGTGAAGGTGTATCCGGCGCTCGCGACGGGCTGCACGATGATCCTGAAACCGTCTGAGGTCGCGCCGTATTCGGCCTACATCTTCACCGAGATTCTCGACGCGGCGGGCGTGCCGGCCGGTGTCTACAACCTGGTCAACGGCGACGGTCCCGGCGTCGGCGTGGCCCTGTCGAGCCACGCGGGAGTCGACATGGTGTCGTTCACCGGCTCCACGCGCGCCGGCGTCGAGGTGGCACGCAACGCCGCAACGACGGTCAAGCGGGTGACCCAGGAACTCGGCGGCAAGAGCCCCAACATCGTCCTCGACGACGCGGGCTTCGCCGACAGCGTCCGTGCCGGCGTGCTCAACATGATGCCCAATTCCGGGCAGAGCTGTAACGCGCCGTCGCGCATGCTGGTCCCGAACTCGCGGATGGCCGAGGCCAGCACCATCGCGCGGGAAGTTGCCGAACAGGTGAAGGTGGGCGACCCCGCCGACAAGACCGCGATCGGTCCGGTGGCGTCGCAGGCGCAGTTCGAGAAGGTCCAGCGGCTGATCCAGCAGGGCATCGACGAGGGCGCGACCGTCGTCGCCGGCGGTCCGGGACGGCCCGAGGGGCTGCAGACGGGCTACTACGTCAAGCCGACGGTCTTCGCGAACGTCACCAACGACATGACGATCGCCCGCGAGGAGATCTTCGGGCCGGTGCTCTGCATCCTGGGCTATGACGACATAGATCAGGCCGTCGAAATCGCCAACGACACCGACTACGGCCTGGCGGGCTATGTTTCGGGCGCCGACGTCGACCGGGCGCGCGAGGTGGCCCACCGGATCCGCGCCGGATGGGTGACGATCAATCACGCCTTCGACATGAACGCGGCCTTCGGCGGCTACAAGCACAGCGGCAACGGGCGCGAATGGAGCGAATTCGGCTTCCACGAGTACCTGGAAGTCAAGAGCACGCTTGGCTACGCGCCGGACAAGGCCGCCCACTGACGCCGTTGCGTGTCCTCCACTGAATCCGGCGCCCCCGCCCTTAAGCTGGCTCCGATCAAGAGGAGGGGCAGCGACGTATCGGCATCAACTATGGCGCCGGGCGACACGAAGGTCAGGGCGCGCTAACCGCGAGCGCTGAGCCGGGCGGGACTCATCCCGCGCCGGCGCGTCGTGCTCCGCGGCCCCGGTGGGTCGCGCCCGTGCGCAGAGTCGGTCGCCTGGCGATCTGGGATAAACCCGAGCGGCGCAGCGGAATTCCCGCACTCGACGGATTACGCGCGATAGCCGTCGCGCTGGTGCTGGTCGGGCACGGCGGCATCCCCGGGGTGAGCGGCGGATTCATCGGCGTCGACGTCTTCTTCGTGCTCAGCGGCTTCCTGATCACCTCGCTGCTCCTGGACGAACTGGGGCGCACCGGCCGTATCGAGCTGACCGGCTTCTGGATTCGCCGCGCGCGCCGGCTGCTGCCCGCCCTGGTGTTGATGGTGCTCACGGTCGCCGCGGCCCGCCAGCTGCTTCCCGACCGGTCCCTCACCGGCCTGCGCGACGACGCGATCGCGGCGTTCCTGTGGATGGCGAACTGGCGGTTCGTTGCCCAGAAGACCGACTACTTCACGCAGGGCGCCCCGCCGTCACCGCTGCAGCACACCTGGTCGCTCGGGGTGGAGGAGCAGTACTACTTCGTCTGGCCGGTGCTGCTGATCGCGGTGACGCTGGCGTTGGCCGCGCGGGCCAGGCGCCGCTTCACCCGGGCCACCGTGGGCGGCGTCCGCTTCACCGCGTTCCTCATCGCCACCGTCGGCGCGCTGGCCTCGGCGGCGGTCGCCATGGTGATGGTGTCCGACAACGCCCGCGACCGCGTCTATTTCGGCACCGATACCCGAGCGCAGGCGTTGCTCACCGGCGCCGCGGCGGCGGCCCTGCTGGTGCGCGACTGGCCCTCACTCAACCGCGGCTGGTGCCTGATCCGGACCCGGTGGGCCCGGCGCGTCGCCCGCATCCTGCCGCTCGCCGGCCTGGCGGGGCTCGCGGCGGTGACCCATTACGCCACCGGCAGCAGCGGCGAGTTCCGCCACGGCCTGCTCATCGGGGTCGCCATCGCGTCCGTCTTCGTGGTGGCGCCGGTGGCGTTGGAGCAGCGCGGGGCGGTCGCCCGCCTCCTGGCCGCGCCGCCGCTGGTGTGGCTGGGCACCATCTCCTACGGGGTCTACCTCTGGCACTGGCCAATCTTCTTGGTGCTCAACGGCGAACGCACCGGATGGACCGGGCTGCCACTGTTCGCCGCCCGGTGCGGCGCGACGGTGGCGCTGGCCGCGTTGTCCTACTGGCTGATCGAGCAACCCATCCGGCGCTGGCGGCCGGCGCGCGTGCCGCTGTTGCCGCTGGCGGCGGCGACGGTGGCCAGCGCGGCGGCGGTGACACTGCTGGTGGTTCCGGTGGGGACCGGGCCCGGCTTGCGCGAGGTCGGGCTGCCGCCCGGCGTCTCGGCGGTCGCCGCGGTGTCTCCGTCTCCGCCGGGTGGTGGCCACCCGGCCGGTCCGCGCGATCCCAATCGGCCGTTCACCGTCTCGGTGTTCGGAGATTCCATCGGGTGGACGTGGATGCATTACCTGCCGCCCACACCGGGATTCGCGTTCCTCGACCACACGGTCATCGGCTGCAGCCTGGTGCGCGGCACACCGTACCGCTACATCGGTCAAACCCTGGAGCAGCGACCGGAATGCGACGGCTGGCCGATCCGGTGGTCGACGCAGGTCGGTCAGGACCAGCCGGACGTCGCGCTGCTGATCATCGGCCGTTGGGAAACGGTGGACCGCGTCAACGAGGGCCAATGGACCCACATCGGTGATCCCACCTTCGACGCGTACCTCAACGGCGAGCTGGAGCGAGCGCTGAACATCGTGAGTTCCACCGGCGTTCGCGTGGTGGTGGCCACCGTGCCGTACAGCAGGGGCGGCGAAAAGCCGGACGGCCGGCTGTATCCGGAGGACCAGCCCGACCGGGTCAACCTGTGGAACACCATGCTACGCAAGACGGTCAGCCACCATCCGAACGTGCAGATCCTGGATCTGAACAAGAAGCTCTGCCCGGATGGCGTTTACACCGCCAAGGTCGACGGCATCAAAGTGCGCAGCGACGGCGTCCACCTCACGCCCGAAGGGGTGAAGTGGTTGACGCCGTGGCTCGAGGAATCCCTGCGCTAAGCCCCGGTGCGGCAGCTGATTTCCATGCTGTCGCTGTCCCGCACCGCGAAGTTGAAACTGACGTAACCGTTTGTGGGATCGCGCACGCGGTCGAGATACGGCTGGGTGTCCGCGGCGCTGGTGTTGTCGGCGACCACCAGTGCGCCGGTCGACAACCGCGGCTCGAGCAGCTCGATCACCGGCAAATACAGGTCCTTCCAACCGTCCAGCAACACGAAGTCGACCGGTTGATCCAGGCCGGCCAGCGTGGCCAACGCGTCCCCTTCGAGGATGGTGATCACGTCGTCCAGACCGGTTTGCTCGAATGTCTTTCGCGCGGCGGCAATCTTGGTGTCATTGAGCTCGGTCGTCACCACCCGGCCGGCACCGTTGTCGCGCACCGCGGACGCCAGGTGGACCGCGGAGATGCCGAACGACATCCCGAATTCGACGACCGTCGCCGGCCGGGTCGCGCGCACCAGGGCGTACAGCAGCCGGCCGGCTTCGGGCGTGACCGGGATGTAGAACTCGCTCATCGCGTCGGCGCGCTCCCGCGCGGTCATCGGCCGGTCGAAGTCACCACGCCTCTCCCGCAGCAGCGACATCTGCTCCTTCGCCTCGGTGTACATGCGGTCGAGCACGGTCGCGACCTTCGAATCCTGCAAAGTATTGGGCATGTCCTCGAGGGTAGGCGTCGGCGTCCGCGCGCAGGTAGGAGCGGCCCGACCCGCCCCAACGACCTCGCGAATGGGTTTGACGGGCAACGGGACGCGGTGTACAAAGGTTTCGCAAGCACCTCGGTAGGTGAGGCGTCTGCATGGACACAGGCCACTGACCCCGAACGTCGAGAGACGCCCCGGGTCAGGACAGCTCTTCCCGGACCCAAGGGTTGAGCCCAAGTGGCTTCCGGGCCCATCGGCTCCGGATACGCCGTGCAGTGCCGAAGCTCCGACGAGAGGGGTGCGACCGGCGGCGCGCCGCCGGCATTCGCTGCCCTCCCGTTTCAGGTGACATGTGAGGACACCCGCGTGTGTCGTGGCCGTGAGGAGGTGAGGGCGAGATGAGTCCGGGCGATAGTCCACATCCGAAATCCGTTTTGTCCCGAACCGGTTCCGGCCGTCCTTCCGCCGCCTGAGCCTCGGCGTCGCCGGCGACTCACCAGGAGTTTGCGGGCTGTCGCTCATGCGCGAGCGCTTTTGGCCGGGCCGATCGGGCCTCCTCAAAAGGAGAAGATCATGGCTTTTGTTGTCACACAACGCGTTACCGGTCGCACCCGCGGGCGTGGGCGGGCGTTGCTCCGGTCGGCGCGGCTGCTGGCCACCAAGCTGCACGCGCGCAGCGCCCTGACTCCGCAGGAGCGGGCCAACCTGTACGTGTCGCGGATGCCCATCGCGGTGGTGACCGCGTCGCTGGGTGGGCACCCGTCGACCGGCACGGGTTCCACGAGAACACGATGACGGTCTCGCCCGAGGCGGTCGTCGTGGGCCCGGCCGCCTCGCTGTGAGGCGTATCTTCGAATGGGTCTGTCCGGCGGACGCGGAAGGAAAGCCCATGGAGGTCGCCAGCATCGGTGTCGCCCGCGTTGCACTCGCGACCGTCCTGGCCGGCGCGGCCCTCGCCGGGTGCGGCGGCAGCAACAACGCATCGCCGACGTCGTCCTCGCGTTCGGCCGCCCCCTTGACCAGTTCCAGCGTGGCCAGCCCGGCACCGGGACAACCCACCGATTACAGCGCTTTGCTGATCAAGGTGACCGATATCGGCGGGGACCTGACCACCCCGCAGCCCCCGGTGCTGAACCCCAACAACGCACCGGGGGTGGCGCAGTTGTTCGCGAGCGCCGACAACAGCCGGCGGATCGGTGACACCATCCTGATCGTCGCCGACCCCGCGACGGCGGCCGCCGGAATCGACAACACCAAGACCAATTACGGCGGCAAGGTCAGCGGCACGTGGCAACCGGTCGACGTCGGCTCCAACGGGACGATGATCTCGGGTACATCGCCCGACAACGCCCAAGCGGTGACGGTGCTGCTGTTCAGCGAGGGCAGGGCGCTGGTCAACCTCGAATTCGACAGCGCGGCAGGCGATCCGATCGATCCCGCGGTTGCCACCGATATCGGGCGTAAGCAGGACGCCGCCATCAGGAAGGGCCTGCCCGGCTAGCCGAACGCCGGGACGGATTTGAGTAGTTTTGCGGATTCGGTCCGCCGGTACGCCGCGCATGCTGGGTGGCATGACCATTCCAAACAGCATGTCCAAGACAACCGCCGCCTTCTTCGTGCAAGCCGCGGCCGCCTTCGGTATCAGCTTCATCGCGGCCCTGGCCGGCATCTACTTCCTTCCCCTTGATGCTTGGCAACGGCTGTTTCTCGGCATCACCTTCCTGTTCCTGGTGTCGAGCGCGTTCACCCTGGCCAAGGTGATCCGCGACCAGCACGAAGCCGCGACAGTTCGGGTGCGTCTCGACGAAGCGCGCATCGAGAAACTGCTGGCCGACTACGACCCCCTCAACACCGCGACCTGAGTAGTACTACTCACGCACTACGCGTAGAACCGCTCGGGCGCGGGCGCACCCGAGCCGTGATGCTTAGTTCATGCTCCCGCGCACCGACGAACACCGTTTGGCGCCAACAATATTTGAGAAAGGTAGGTCTGTGCTCCATGCCCGCGCTGGCAAGATTCCCCGACGTCGCCGAGGTTGCGGCCGCCACCCCGGCCGACCGCGATCGCGTCCTGGACGTCATTCGCATCACCTCGCTGATCGGTGTGGTCCTCGGCCACACCGTGATGGCCATCAGCATCATTCGCAATCACGTGTTGATCTGGGACAACCTGCTGACCACGTCGGCTTGGTTTCAGGCGGCGACCTGGATCCTGCAGATCATGCCGCTGTTCTTCTTCGCCGGCGCCGCGGCCTGCGCATCGTCGTGGTCACCCGGGACCAATTGGGGTGACTGGCTGCTGAAACGCTGCACGCGCCTGTTTCGGCCCGTGTTCTACTACCTGGCCTTCTGGGCCGTGGTGTTGACGGTGCTTTACCACCTTGTGCCGCAGCATGTTTACCAGCCGGTCGCGGGTGTGAGCACCCAGCTGTTGTGGTTCCTGGGCGCCTACGTGCTGGTGCTGGCCGCGATGCCGCTGTTGTACCGCATCACCACCGCCGGGCGCCTGGCCGCGGGGGCGGCCGCCGTCTACGTGACGATCGCGGTCATCGATGCCTGCCGGTTGCACTGGCCGGCGCTGATGCCCCTGGGCTACCTCAACCTGGCCGTGTGGCTGATCCCGGCCATGTTCGGCATCGCCTACCGCCGTGGCCTGCTCACCGGCCGCGCCGCACTGGCCGTGGCAGCCACCTTCTTCGCCGTCGACGTCGCCCTCGTGCAGTGGGGGCCGTACCAGATCAGCATGGTGGGCACCGGTGATCACCAGCTGTCCAACACCAGCCCGCCTTCGCTGCTGCTGGCCGGGCACGCAATCATCCTGAGCGCCTTGGCGATCGCCGCCGCGCCGGCGATCTCTCGCTGGGCCCAGCGACCGCGGGTGTGGTGGTGGACCGCGATCGGCAACTCCGGCGCGATGACGCTGTACTTGTGGCACATGCCCGTGCTGCTGGGCGTGCACCTGGCCTTCGACTACCTCGGTTGGCCTCGTTACCCGGGGGCGCACGATTTCCTCGCCGTGAGCCTGGCTCAGGTGCTCATCGTGGTCGGGGTGGTGGCGGTGCTGTTCGTCGCGCTGCGGCCGCTGGAGAACAACCCGCTGTCCGGTTGGGACGGCGCCCCCACGGTCACCGCCCGCGGGCGGGGGACGGTCATCGGTGTGCTGTTGTGCGTGGCGGGCGTCGCGATCCTGGCCGCCATCAGGTGGGGTCTCAAAGACGACGGCCTGGTCTGCATGGCGGTGATGGTGACCGCGCTGGTTGCCGCCCGCGCGGTTACCGCGGCACCGGCGCAGCGCCGCAGCACAATTGGTGGATAGGCGAGGGATCCGATGACCCGCGGGGCAGTCGGGCGGCCGCCGCGCGGGTCACGGCTCCTCGTCGAGGCCATGCTCGATGGCGTACCGGGCCAGCTCCACCCGGTTGGCAACCTGCAGCTTGCGAAAGGTCGCCTGGACGTGGTTTTCCACCGTGCGGTGGCTGAGCGAGAGCCGCTGGGCGATCTGCTTGGCGGACAACCCCTTTGCGACGAAGCGCAACACCTCGGTCTCGCGTGCGGTGAGGGCGGGCCGGGCGGGACCGTCGTCCTTACTCTGGGCGATCCGGCGGTACTCACCCAGCACCAGCCCGGCCAGGCTGGGGGTGAACACGGCGCGGCCCTCGGCCGTGGCCGTCACCGCCTGTGTCAGTTCGGCTTTGGATGCGCTCTTGACGAGGTATCCGGTCGCGCCGGCTTTGACGGCCTCCAAGACATCCTCGCGCTCGTCGGATGCCGACAGCACCAGCACCCTGGACGACGAGGAGACCGCCAACACCGCGGCGGTCGCCTGTGCGCCGTCGCCGTCGGGCAGTTGCATATCCATCACGACCACGTCGGGCTTGACCACGCTCGCCCGCCGCTGGGCGGCGGCCACACCGTCGGCGGTGGCGACCACGGTGAAACCCTCGTCGGCCAGGTCGCGGGCGACCGCGTCGCGCCAGATCGGATGGTCGTCGACGACCATCACCGTCGTGGTCACCGCACCGGTCATCGGGTCCCTCTGCGCGGCACGCACAGCTCCCACTCGGCGCCTTCCCCGGGTTCGCTGTGCAGTTGGGCGGTGCCGCCCAGCGAGTCCAGCCGGCCCACGATGGATTGGGAAATGCCAAGGCGCCCTTGGCCGGCCGCCTCCGCGAGTCGGCCAGGGGCGATTCCCACCCCGTCGTCGCGGACGCTCACCAGCACCGAATCGCCGAGGTCTTCGACGAGCACGAACGCGCGGGCGCCGGGGCCGGCGTGGGCGCGCACGTTGTCCAGCGCGTTGCCCACGGCCGCGTCGAGCTCGGTACCCACGAAGCGCGGCAAGGGCACCGGCGTCGGGGGCAGGCTCAACGACACCCGGTCGGACTCCCGGCGGCGCAGCAGGCTGCTCAGGTCGATCGTGGCGCCGTCGGCGTCCGGGTCGATGTCCGTGCACGCGAGCCAGCGCCGCAGGGCGCGTTCCTGCTCGCTGGCAAGGTCGGCTAGTTCGGCTGTGGCGCCGCCGATTTCGTGGCCCCTCTTGGCCACCAGGGCCAGCACCTGGATAGCACCGTCGTGGACTTCGCGGGACAAGCGGTCCCGTTCCTGCACGGCGGCGGTCAACCGGGCCGCCCGTTGCAGCTCGTCGTGGGCGCGCCGCGCGGTCTGAGCGGCCATACCGATCGCCATCCCGATGGCGAGTTCGATTATGGCGGTGGCGTTATGACCGAGGTTGAGGGCGAGGTAGTTCTTGACCGCGAAGTTGGTGGCCATCACCACCAATCCCGTCAACATCCCTCCCGCGGGACCGAACTGGATGGCGGCGGAAATCGTGGGGTTGCTGGCCCACAACGTCGTCGGCCACGTTTGGTTCTCGGCCGCCCAGTGCGGGTCGGCGACAATGGTGTTCGACGACATGAGCAGCACGACGATCACGATCTCGGCGAGCACCCAGGAGGGCCTGCGCCCGAACCCGCGCAAGTAGGCCACCGCGCAGGCCGCGCTCCATCCGATCAGCACCGCGAACAGCACCCACCCCAGCGCGGGCCGGCGCAGATCGGGATTGACGGCTATCTGAAATCCGGTCGCGTAGATACAGCTCAGCAGCCGAAACACCTGTGCCGCACGCCAAAGCGGCGTGGTGGGATCCAGGCCGTTTCTCGCCATCACGGGAGGCCGGGAGTCCGCCGGGCCGGTGTCAGGCGACGACTTGGATCGGATCGCCGACGTTCACCTGGTTGAAGTACCAGGCGGCGTTGTCCGGGCTGAGATTGATACAGCCGTGGCTCACGTTGGCGTAGCCCTGGGAGTCAACCGACCAGGGCGCCGAATGCACGTAGACACCGCTCCAGGTGACCCGGACGGCGTATTGGGCGGTGATCTTGTATCCCTCGGGCGAACTCAGCGGGATGCCGATGGTCCGCGAATCCATCACCACCGAGCGCTCCTTCTCCAGGGCGGTGAAGTTGCCGATCGGGGTGGGCCGGCTCGGCTTGCCCATCGAGGCGGGCATGGTGCGCAGTACTTCGCCGTTGCGGCTGACGGTGAAGGTGTGCCCGGACAGGCTGGCGACTCCGAGTAGCGCATCTCCGGTGTCAAAACCCGTCGTCAGAGCCTGGATGCCGACCGAGACGTGGGTGTGGGTGGGCCAGTACTGGTTCGGCACCCACTGCACCACGTTGTTCTCGACCCACTCGAAGTGTCCGGGCGTGTTGCTGGGCGAAGTGACGTGGATCGACCGCTCCGCGGCGGCACGATCGCTGACCGGCGCACTGAACCGCACCACGACCGGGTGCGCCACGCCCACGGTCGCGCCGTTAGCCGGCAAAACCGAGGCAACGACGGGCGCGGGCTGCGGTACCGGCATCGACGCGTGGCTGCGGCCGGGCGATGCGACCAGACCCATTGCTGTGATCGCGACCATAACAAATAGATAACGAACACCTCGACGCATAGCGCCCGCCCTTCGAGATGGTGCGATTGACACGACTGTATTCTACCGGTTGTTCCCCCGTTACCGCTTTCAGCAAACTTTTTTGGCTTCGCCAGGTCAAGTTCGGCGCGATCACCGTGGCCTCCCGGGGGTTCCGTGCAGCACGGGCGCTTTGGCAACCGAGCGGGCCGCCGGACTGGCTGGCGCGCCGCCGACCCGCTAGCCTCAGCAAAATCCCGGAGCCCGAGGAGGTGCGGGTGCTCTTCCGTCAGCTGGAGTACTTCGTCGCGGTCGCCCAGGAGCGCCACTTCGCGCGGGCCGCCGAGAAGTGCTTCGTGTCGCAACCCGCGCTGTCCGCCGCGATCGCGAAGCTGGAACGGGAATTGAACGTCACGCTGATCAATCGTGGGCACAGCTTCGAGGGCCTGACGCCCGAAGGCGATCGGTTGGTGGTGTGGGCCAGGCGGATTCTCGCCGAGCACGACGCCTTCAAGGCCGAGGTGCACGCGGTGCGGTCGGGCATCACCGGCATGTTGCGGCTGGGCACGGTCCCCACCGCGTCGACGACGGCCTCGTTGGTGCTGTCGGCGTTCTGCTCGACGCACCCATTGGCGAAGGTGCACATCCTTTCCCGACTGGCGGGCAGCGAACTGTACCGGCGGCTGCGGGAATTCGAACTGGACGCCGCGATCGTGCACGCCGCGCCCGACGAGGCCAACGACGTTAATTTTGTGCCGCTGTACACGGAGCACTATGTGCTGTTGTCGCCGGCGGACATGTTGGGGTCCGCCGCCCCGACGATGACCTGGCCCGAGGCCGCACAGTTACCGCTGGCGTTGCTCGCGCCCGAGATGCGGGACCGCCAGATCATCGACAAGGCCTTCGCCGACCACGCCATCGAAGTCGCTCCGCAGGTCGAAACCGATTCCGTCGCTTCGCTTTTCGCTCAGGTCGCCGCGGGGAACTGGGCATGCATCGTTCCGCACACCTGGTTGTGGAGCTCGCCGCTGGGCCCGGAGGTCCGCGCGGTGCGGATGGTGGATCCGGTGCTCACCGCCGACGTCGCCCTGGCCACCAACGCCGCCGGACCCGGATCGCCGGTCGCCCGCGCGCTCGCCGCATGCGCCGCGGGGCTATCGCTGGACGAGTTCTTCGACGCGCAGCTATCGCGCATCACCCATCGACTTTGACCGTCACCCAGCCGACGCCTTGCTGGTGGGGTTCAGGCTCGCCAGGTGGCCGCTTTCCACCCCGGCCGCCGGGTCGAGCTCGCAGTCGATGATCGCCGGCGCGCGCGCCGCGATCGCCTCGGATAACGCCGACCGCAACTCCGCCGGGGTCCTGACGTGATAACCCTTGCCGCCGAAGGCCTCCGCGATGAGCTCGTGACGCGCCCGCGCGTTCAGCACGGTGGGCGCCGGGTCGGTTCCGTTGGGGGCTTCATCGCCGCGATAGACGCCGCCGTTGTTGAGAATGACGACGGTCACCGGCAGCCGGTAGCGGCAGATGGTCTCGATTTCCATGCCGCTGAAACCGAATGCGCTGTCACCCTCGATCGCGACCACGGGTTCACCGGTCTCCACGGCGGCGGCGATGGCGTACCCCATGCCGATGCCCATCACGCCCCAGGTCCCCGTGTCCAGCCGGTGCCGCGGCAGCTCCATGCCGATGACGTTGCGGGCCAGGTCCAGCGCGTTGGCGCCCTCGTTGACGACATAAACGCCCGGGTTCTCCTGCAGCACCGCGCGAATGGCGCCCAGCGCGTTGTAAAAGCGCATGGGATGGGGATCTTCGGTCAACCGCTCGCGCATCTTCGCGTCGTTGCGGGAGGTGCGCTCGGTCAGCTCTTCGGTCCAATCCGCCGGCACCGTGATGCGATGGGTGGCCAGGCCGTCGCGCAGCGCCGACATCACCGAGCCGATGTCGCCGACCAGGGGAGCCGCGATCGGCTGATTGCTGTCGAATTCGGACGGGGCGATATCGACTTGCAGGAATTTGGCGTCGGCGGACCATTGCGGCGAATCCCCTTGGCCGAGTAGCCAGTTCAACCGCGCGCCGACCAGCAACACCACGTCCGCGCGTGCGACCGCCAGCGAGCGCGCCGCCGCCGCGGACTGCGGGTGGGAATCCGGCAGCAGCCCCTTGGCCATCGACATCGGCAGGAACGGAATTCCGCTCACCTCGACGAAATCGCGAATCACGTTGTCGGCCTGGGCGTATGCCGCGCCCTTGCCGAGCACGATCAGCGGCCGGTGGGCTTGCGCCAGCACCTGCAGGGCGCGCTCGACCGCCTCGGGTGCCGGTGGCTGCCGGGGCGCCGGGTCGACGATCCGCCACACCGTGTGCGCCCCGGCTGCCGCGTCCATGGCCTGCCCCAACACCTCACCGGGAATGTCGAGGTACACCCCGCCGGGCCGGCCGGAGATCGCGGTGCGGACGGCGCGCGCCACGCCGCGCCCGATGTCCTCGATCCGGCTGATGCGATAGGCCGCCTTCGCGAACGGCCGCGCGGCGTTGAGCTGGTCGAGGTCCTGGTAGTCACCGCGCTGCAAGTCGACCAGCGCGCGATTGCTGGAGCCCGAGAGCTGAATCATCGGAAAGCAGTTCGCGGTGGCGTTGGCGAGCGCCGGCAACCCGTTGAGGAAACCGGGCCCGGACGTGGTGAGGCAGACCCCCGGCCGGCGGGTCAGGAATCCGGCCGCGGCCGCGGCGTTACCGGCCGAGGTCTCCTGCCGGAAGCCGATGTAGCGGATCCCGGACGCCTGCGCGACGCGGGCGAGGTCGGTGATCGGGATGCCGACGATCCCGTAGATGGTGTCCACGTCGTTGGCCTTGAGCGCCTCCACCACCAGGTGGAAGCCGTCGATCAAACGCGCGGACTCGGGCGCCTGGTCGGGAGATGCCGAAACTGCGGTCATGGTGGCGGCTCCTCGCGTGTGGTCTTCAGGTGAAGTGAGCGTCGGCCCTTACTCTGACGCGCCCGCCCGGCCGGTGTCCAAGACCGCGCCGCTATGCAGCGATTCATCCCATCTATCGGCGCTGTTCAGTGCGGTTACGGGCCGTCGATAGCCGGCGGTTATCGGTCGTGAGTGAATCGATATTGGACGCGCCGCCACGCCGCCCGGCATGGTTCGAGCAGATGATGGTGACGACGGAGAAGGAGCGCGGCGATGGGGACTGAGACGATCACCGGCGGCGACGGGGCGAGGCAGATCGCGGGACCCCGCATCGCCGACCTTGTCCAGGACGCGGCACGCCGATACCCGGAGGCGCCCGCGCTTATCGTCAGCGCCGATCGGATCCCGGTCAGCTATCGCGAGCTACTCCGATTGGTGGAGGACCTGGCCGGGCAGCTGATGCGGGGCGGCCTACTGCCGGGTGACCGCGTCGCGCTGCGCTTCGCAAGCAACGCCGAATTCGTCGTTGGGCTGCTGGCGGCTTCGCGGGCCGACCTGGTCGCGGTCCCGCTGGATCCGGCCCTGCCGGTCGGGGAGCAGCTCGCCCGCAGCGAGGCGGTGGGTGCCCGGGCGGTGCTGATCGACGGTGACGCGCCCGACGACGAAGGGGCCCTGCCGTGGTGGCCGCTCGCGGTGACGGTCGGTGGCCCGACGGTGCGGGTGGACGTGAACGCCGCTCCCGCGCAAGATTTTTCGACACCCGAGGGCCTGCGTGACGACGACGCGATGATCATGTTCACCGGCGGCACCACCGGGGTGCCGAAGATGGTGCCCTGGACCCGCGGCAACCTCGCGGCCTCGGTGCGGGCCATCATCGCCGGATACGGGCTCGGGCCCGCGGACGCCACCGTTGCCGTGATGCCGCTCTACCACGGCCACGGGCTGCTGGCCGCGCTGCTCGCGACCCTGGCCTCCGGGGGCGCGGTGCTGCTGCCGGCGCGCGGACGGTTCTCCGCGCACACCTTCTGGGACGACATCGGCGCGGTCGGCGCCACCTGGTACACGGCCGTCCCGACCATCCACCAGATCTTGTTGGAGCGGGCCGAAACCGACCGACCCGGCAACGCGGCATTGCGGTTCATCCGCAGTTGCAGCGCGCCCCTGACGGCCGAGACGGCGCAGGCGCTGCAGGGCACCTTCTCGGCCCCGGTGGTGTGCGCCTTCGGCATGACCGAAGCCACCCACCAGGTCGCGACGACCGAGGTCGGCCACACCGAAAACCCGGCTGCCACACCGGGTCTCGTCGGCCGCTCGACCGGACCGGAGATTCGGATCGTCGGTCCCGACGGCCGCCCGGTGCCGGCGGGCGAGGTCGGGGAGGTCTGGCTGCACGGACCGAGTGTGGTCCGCGGCTACCTCGGCGACCCGGCGATCACCGCGGCCAACTTCACCGACGGCTGGCTGCGCACCGGCGACCTCGGAACGCTCTCGGCGGCGGGCGAACTCGTCATCCGCGGCCGGATCAAGGAACTCATCAACCGGGGCGGGGAGAAGATTTCCCCGGAACGCGTGGAGGGCGTGCTGGGCAGCCACCCCGACGTGCTGGAGGTGGCCGTCTTCGGCGTGCCGGACAAGCTGTACGGCGAGGCGGTGGCGGCGGTGATCGTGCCGCGGGGTTCCGCCGCGCCGACCTCGGAGGAACTCGCGGCGTTCGCCGGCGACCGGCTGGCCCCCTTCGAGGTGCCGGCCAGCTTCCAGCAGGCTACGGAGCTACCGCACACCGCGAAGGGCTCGCTGGACCGTCGCGCCGTCGCGCAGCGATTCGGCGGCGGGGCGTAACGCCTCAGACGCCGGCCTTCACGCGGGTGGCCGCGGCCTCCGGCATGGGTTCGTAGCGGGCGAAGCCACGAGTGAACGACGCGGCCCCGTGGGCCAGTGACCGCAAGTCGATCGCGTAGCGCGTCAACTCCACCTGGGGCACCTCGGCTTTGACCAGCGTGCGTTCGTTGCCCGCGGTCTCGGTGCCCAGCACGCGACCGCGGCGACCCGACAGGTCGCCCATGACCGCGCCGACGAAGTCGTCGGGCACCAGCACCGAGATCTCGTCGATGGGCTCGAGCAGGCTCACCTTCGTCGCCGCGGCGGCCTCCCGCAGCGCCAGCGCGCCCGCCGCCTGGAACGCGAAGTCCGACGAATCCACGCTGTGCGCCTTGCCGTCGAGCAGGGTCACCCGGATGTCGACGACGGGATAGCCGGCGTGCACGCCCTTTTCCATCTGCGCGCGCACACCCTTCTCCACGCTTGGGATGAATTGCCGGGGCACCGCGCCGCCGACCACCTTGTCGAGGAACTCGAATCCCGAGCCCTCCGGCAGCGGCTCAACTTCGATGTCGCACACCGCGTATTGACCATGCCCGCCGGATTGCTTGACATGGCGGCCGTGCCCCTTTGCCTTGCCGCCGAACGTCTCTCGCAGCGGCACCCGAAGTTCCACGGTGTCGACGGTGACGCCGTACCGGTTGGCCAGCGCGTCGAGGACCACGCCGGCGTGGGCCTCGCCCATGCACCACAACACGATCTGGTGGGTTTCCTGATTCTGCTCGATCCGCAGCGTCGGGTCCTCGGCGGCCAGCCGGCCCAGCCCCACCGACAGCTTGTCCTCGTCGGTCTTGGCGTGCGCCTGGATGGCCACCGGGAGCAGGGGCTCGGGCATCGTCCACGGTCTCAGCACGAGCGGCTCGGCCTTGTCGGAAAGGGTGTCCCCGGTCTCGGCCCGGCTGAGCTTGCCGATCGCGCAGATGTCGCCCGCGACCACGGCCTGGGCGGGGCGTTGCTGCTTGCCGAGCGGGAAGGACAGCACTCCGACGCGTTCGTCTTCGTCGTGGTCGGGATGCGTGTGGCCGTTCCCGTTGACCGCGCCGAAGAACGACGCGAAATGGCCCGACACATGAACCGTCGTGTCGGGCCTGATGGTCCCGGAGAAGACCCGGACCAGGCTGAGCCGTCCGACGTAGGGGTCCGACGTCGTCTTCACCACCTCGGCCAGCAGCGGCGCGTCGGGGTCACAGGTCAGGGTCGCGTGGGTGGCGCCCTGCGGCGTAAACACCTCCGGCAGCGGGTGTTCCATCGGCGACGGGAATCCGCGGGTGGCGACCTCCAGCAATTCCAGGGTGCCGACGCCGGTGCTGCTGCAGACCGGGATCACCGGGAAGAACGACCCGCGGGCGACAGCCCGCTCCAGGTCCTCGATGAGCACCGCCTCGTCGATGGATTCACCGCCGAGGTAGCGATCCATCAGCGACTCGTCCTCCGATTCCTCGATGATGCCCTCGATCAGGGTGCCGCGGGCCTCCTCGATCCGATCGGCGTCGGACACCTCGGGCGGTTGCATGGTCCGCTTGCCGCCGGCGTATTGGTAGCGGGTCTGCGACAGCAACCCGATCAGGCCTTCACAGGACGGTAGGTGAGTCGGCAGGTACAGCGGTAACACCTTGTCGCCGAACGCATTCTGCGCGGCGGCCAGCGCCTCGGAATAGTTGGCGCGGGTGTGATCGAGCTTGGTGATCACCACGGCGCGCGGCATGCCGACCTGATCGCATTCCTGCCACAGCGATTTGGTGGGCTCGTCGACGCCCTCGTTGGCGGCGATCACGAACAGCGCGCAATCCGCGGCGCGCAGGCCGGCCCGCAGCTCGCCGACGAAATCCGCGTACCCGGGGGTGTCCACCAGGTTGATCTTGATGCCGTCGTGCGCCAGCGAGGCGACGGCCAGCCCGACGGACCGCTGTTGGCGGATCTCGGCCTCGTCGTAGTCGCACACCGTGCTGCCGTCGGTGACGGAGCCCGCCCTGGTGAGCACCCCGCCGGCGACCAACAGCGCCTCGACCAGGGTGGTCTTGCCGCCGCCCGAGGGCCCGACCAGGACGATGTTGCGCACATCGCCGGGACCGTTCGCGGTGGGAGCGGCCGCTGCGCCCTGGGAAGCATTCGCCTTGTCCGCCATGCCGTTCCTCCAGTTCTCCGCCATCGCCGTGCGCCGACGCGGTGTGCGCTAGCTCACAGGGCCACAAGCAACTTTTCCCCCAACCGCGGCCCAACACAAGGCCACGGGACGGCCACAATTGCGCCGGCTGTCAGGCGTGCCAGCTCGACCAGCGGCGCACCGCGATCGCGATCACCGGCCCGTCCAGCGGAACAGTTTGGTACTGCGGGTATTTGGCGCGCAGCAGCCGATATGCGGCCGCCACCGCCGCCCCGCCGGTGTGGATGGTGGCCGCACCGTCGGCCCGAACCCACCACAACCGCGTCCAGTCATCGGCGTAGTGGTCGACCAGCAGGCTCACGTGCGGGTTCTCTTCGATGTTGGCCAGCCGGCGCAGCCGCCGCGTCGTCTTGGGTTTGGCGTCGACGGCGGTGTACACCACCTCGGGGTGATCCCCGGCTACCGCGAATACCACCGGCACCAGGTGGGGGAGACCGTCGGGCGTGATCGTGCCCAGCCGGGCCACCGGGGATTGGCTGAACCTGGCCTGGGGGTCGAATTCGCCCACCGTGTCAGCCTAGGCGCAGAACGCAACCTACCCACTGCCATGAATAGCTACCTGCATTACGGTTATATACAGACAATTGTGCCGCCCAGAATCGCACGGCCGGGGCAGCTTGGTGTTACCGCGACGCAGGAAGGGTGACGGGATGAGCAAATCGCACCACCGCTCGGTCCGGTGGTCATGGTTGGTCAGCGTGTTGGCGGCGGTCGGACTGGGCCTCGGTTTGGGCACCGTACCGGCGGCCGCGTCGCCGTTCACCGCGCCGCAGGCGCCCCTCGACCCGGCGGCATTGGCCGGCCAGGTGGGGCCGCAGGTGGTCAACATCAACACCAAGTTCGGCTACAACAACGCGGTGGGCGCCGGCACCGGCATCGTCATCGACCCCAACGGCGTCGTGCTGACCAACAACCACGTCATCTCCGGGGCGACGGACATCAGCGCGTTCGACGTCGGCAACGGGCAGACGTACGCCGTCGACGTGGTCGGCTACGACCGCAGTCAGGACATCGCGGTGCTGCAGCTTCGCGGGGCCGCCGGGCTGCCTACCGCCGCGATCGGTGGCGGGGTCTCGGTGGGCGAGCCGGTGGTCGCGATGGGCAACGCCGGCGGCCAGGGCGGAACGCCCAGCGCCGTGTCCGGCAAGGTCATTGCGCTCAACCAGTCCGTCTCGGCGACCGACACCCTGACCGGCGCGAACGAGTCGTTGGGCGGGCTGATCCAGGCCGACACGCCGATCCGGCCCGGGGACTCGGGCGGCCCGCTGGTGAACAACGCCGGCCAGGTCGTCGGCGTGAACACCGCCGCCACCGACAACTACAAGATGTCGGGCGGCGGGCAGGGCTTCGCCATCCCGATCGGCCGGGCGATGGGCGTGGCCGGCCAGATCCGGTCGGGCGCCGGCTCGAACACCGTGCACATCGGCCCCACCGCCTTCCTCGGCCTGGGCGTGACCGACAGCAACGGCAGCGGCGCGCGCGTCGAGCGGGTGGTCACCGGCGGCCCCGCCGCGTCGGCCGGGATCTCACCCGGTGACGTCATCACCGGCGTCGACAACGTCGCGATCACCGGGGCCACGTCGATGACGGACGTGCTGGTCCCGCACCACCCCGGGGACAACATCGCGGTCCACTACCGCTCCGCCGGTGGCGGCGACCGCACCACGAATGTGACGCTGGCGGACGGACCTCCGGCCTGACACCCGCGCCGATAACCCCCGGCTGGCGGCCAAATGGCTTGCCAGCGGGCGTTTTTCGCGACATGTGCGTTGGCGTGATTTCGAATGTCGCGCCTCGGGTACCCGTGGCATCGTGGATTTGATGAACGACGCAAGAGAAGCTGTCGAGCACCATCCCGCGGGGGGCAGTCACGTTCAGGACGGCGTGGTCGAGCACCCCGACTCCGATGACTTCGACAACGCCGCCGCCCTGCCCACCGACCCGACGTGGTTCAAGCACGCCGTGTTCTACGAGGTGTTGGTCCGGGCGTTCTTCGACGCCAACGCCGACGGCTCGGGTGACCTGCGGGGGTTGCTCTCGCGCCTGGACTACCTGCAGTGGCTGGGCATCGACTGCATCTGGCTGCCGCCGTTCTATGACTCGCCGCTGCGCGACGGCGGTTACGACATCCGGGACTTCTACAAGGTGCTGCCCGAGTTCGGCACGGTCGAGGATTTCGTCGCGCTGCTCAACGCCGCGCACGAGCGGGGCATCCGCGTCATCACCGATTTGGTGATGAATCACACGTCGGAGTCGCACCCCTGGTTTCAGGAGTCGCGGCACGACCCGGACGGCCCGTACGGCGACTTCTACGTCTGGAGCGACACCAGCGAGCGCTACACCGACGCCCGGATCATCTTCGTCGACACCGAGGAGTCCAACTGGACCTTCGATCCGGTGCGCCGCCAGTTCTACTGGCACCGGTTCTTCTCGCATCAGCCGGATCTGAACTACGACAACCCGGCCGTGCAGGAAGCCATGATCGACGTGCTTCGCTTCTGGCTGGGCCTGGGCATCGACGGGTTCCGGCTGGACGCCGTGCCCTACCTGTTCGAGCGCGAAGGCACCAACTGCGAGAACCTGCCCGAGACGCACGCCTTCCTCAAGCGCGTCCGCAAGGTGATCGACGAC
Organism: Mycobacterium sp. UM_11; assembly: GCF_001414075.1. Taxonomy (NCBI): domain Bacteria; kingdom Bacillati; phylum Actinomycetota; class Actinomycetes; order Mycobacteriales; family Mycobacteriaceae; genus Mycobacterium; species Mycobacterium sp. UM_11. Next base: position 47,975 of record NZ_LATC01000028.1, read on the forward strand.
GAATTCCCGGGCCGGGTGCTGCTCGCCGAGGCCAATCAGTGGCCGGCCGACGTCGTCGAGTACTTCGGCGACACCAGCACCGGCGGCGACGAATGCCACATGGCGTTTCACTTCCCGCTGATGCCGCGCATCTTCATGGCGGTTCGCCGGGAATCGCGCATTCCGATCTCGGAGATCCTGGCGCAGACGCCGGAGATCCCCGACATGGCGCAATGGGGAATCTTCCTGCGCAACCACGACGAGCTGACGCTCGAGATGGTCACCGACGAAGAGCGCGACTACATGTACTCCGAGTACGCCAAGGATCCGCGGATGAAGGCGAACGTCGGAATCCGGCGCCGGCTGGCGCCGCTGCTGGACAACGACCGCAACCAGATCGAGCTGTTCACCGCGCTGCTGCTGTCGCTGCCCGGCTCGCCGGTGCTGTACTACGGCGACGAGATCGGCATGGGCGACGTGATCTGGCTGGGTGATCGCGACGGTGTGCGCACCCCGATGCAGTGGACGCCGGACCGTAACGCCGGGTTCTCCAAGGCCAACCCGGGCCGGCTCTACCTGCCCGCCAGCCAGGACTCGGTCTACGGCTACCAGGCGGTCAACGTGGAGGCCCAGCGGGACACCTCCACGTCGCTGCTGAACTTCACCCGCATGATGCTGGCCGTGCGGCGCCGCCACGAGGCCTTCGCGATCGGCTCGTTCGAGGAGCTGGGCGGCTCCAACCCGTCGGTGCTGGCGTTCGTGCGGCAGGTGCGCGACGGCGGCGACACGGTGCTGTGCGTCAACAACCTGTCGCGCTTCCCGCAGCCGATCGAACTCAATCTGCAGCACTGGAGCGGTTGCACGCCGGTGGAACTGACCGGCCACGTCGAGTTTCCGCGGATCGGGCACCTGCCCTACCTGCTGACCTTGCCGGGGCACGGGTTCTATTGGTTCCAGCTGACCGCATGTGAGGAGGACTCGCGTGACTGACCCAGCCAAACTGCCGTGGTCGGACTGGCTCCCACAGCAACGGTGGTACGCCGGACGCAACCGGGAGCTGACCTCAGCCGAAGCCGCCGTGATCATCCCGCTCCGGGACGACCTCGACCTGGTTCTGGTCGACGTCCAGTACGCCGACGGTTCGTCCGAGCGCTACCAGGTGATCGTGCGATGGGATGCCGCGCCGGTATCCGAGTACAGCACCGTGGCCACCATCGGCGCAGCCGGCGACCGCACCGGCTTCGACGCCCTGTACGACACCGATGCGCCGAAATTCCTGCTGTCGTTGATCGACGAATCGGCCGTCCGCGGTTCGTCGGGCGCCGAGGTGCGGTTCGTCAAGGAACCCGACGTCGGCCTGCCACTGGAGGCCATGCCGCACGTCTCCGACGCCGAGCAGAGCAACACCAGCGTCATCTTCGACCGGGACGCGATCTTCAAGGCGTTTCGCCGGGTCAGCGGCGGCATCAACCCCGACATCGAACTGAATCGGGTGTTGGGCCGGGCCGGCAACCCGCATGTGGCCCGGCTGCTGGGCACCTACGAGATGCCCGGCTCGGCGGGGACCCCCGACGCGGCGTGGCCGCTGGGCATGGTGACCGAGTTCGCGGCCAACGCCGCGGAGGGCTGGGCGATGGCCACCGCCAGCGTCCGCGACCTGTTCGCCGAGGCCGACCTCTACGCGTACGAAGTCGGGGGTGACTTCGCGGGCGAGTCCTACCGGCTGGGCGAGGCCGTGGCGTCGGTGCACGCCACCCTGGCCGAATCCCTGGGAACGGCGCAGTCGGCCTTCCCGGTCGACACCGTGCTGGCGCGGCTGTCGGCGACGGTGGCGAAGGTTCCCGAGCTGCAGGAGTACTGTCTCTTATACACATCTGAC